>NZ_CABSJB010000005.1:0-90184 GCF_902477955.1 uncultured Turicimonas sp.
CTGCTGACGACTTGACTGACCCGTCTCCGGCTACAACATTCGGCCACTTGGACGCTACAGTTGTGTTGTCTCGTGATATCGCTGCTTTGGGTATTTATCCGGCTGTTGACCCGCTTGACTCTACATCCCGTCAGATCGACCCGAACATCATTGGTGAAGAACACTACAGCGTTACTCGCCGTGTTCAGGCTACATTGCAGCGCTACAAGGAATTGAGAGACATTATCGCCATTCTTGGTATGGACGAACTTTCTCCGGAAGACAAACTCTCCGTTACAAGAGCTCGTAAGATTCAGCGTTTCTTGTCTCAGCCTTTCCACGTTGCTGAAGTGTTTACCGGTACTCCTGGTAAGTATGTTCCTCTCAAAGAAACTATTCGTGGTTTCAAGATGATTGTTGACGGCGAATGCGATCAACTTCCGGAACAGGCTTTCTACATGGTCGGTACTATTGACGAAGCCTTCGAAAAGGCCAAGACACTTAAGTAATCTTTGGCGGGTAAAACCCGCCAGCACCATGGAGATTTAAATGAGCAAAAAACTTAAAGTCGACGTAGTCAACGCTGAGGAGTCTCTCTTCAGCGGTGAAGCTGAGTTCGTTGCTCTTCCTGGTATCGAAGGTGAGTTAGGCATATTGCCTGGTCATACTCCTCTCATCACATTGATTCGTCCCGGACTCGTCAGAATCCGCAAAGAAGGTCAAGAAGGTGAGGATGAGTTCTTTGTAGCCGGCGGCGTATTAGAAGTTCAACCCAATAATGTGATTGTTCTTGCTGACGTCGCTATCCGCAGCAAAGACTTGGATGAGGCCAAAGCTAAAGAAGCTATGGATCGAGCCAAGGAAGCCGCTAAGAATGCTTCAAGCCAGATTGAAGTTGCTAAGCTCGAAGCTGAAATTAGTATGCTTGCAGAACAACTGCGTATCCTTCAGAAGCTCAAGAGATAATTTTCTCAAGCATCAAAAAACCCCTGCCGTAAAAAGCGGGGTTTATTTTTACCTGTTCAGTCGTATAGGCAAGACACTGCTGTATAAAATTCTTGTATCACGAGTAACTTTCGGTTACTTTCTTCAGCGGGATTTCTTATAATTACGATACTTCATTATATTTATTAGAAACCTTATAGGAGTTCAAAGTGATCCTAGTCTCTACTGACGGCACAGAATTATCTGACAAAGCAGTTCATACCGCAGCTAAATTGGCTAAGCAGCTGAATACTTCCGTCCTGGGAATTATTGTTGTCAAATCCAAGGGTGCAGAGTCTGCAATCAAAGCTCTCGATGATGTCAAAGATGTTTGCGAAAGAGCGGGGACACCTTGCGAAGTAGCTGAGATTATCGGTACTTCTGTTCCGGACTCTATTTTGAAAACAGCTCAAGAAAGAGATGTTCGTTTTATTGTAATGGCCAGCCGCGGATTAGGAACTCTTGGTTCTCTCTTTATCGGCAGTTCAACTCAGCAGGTTTTGGCTAAAGCTGATCGTCCTGTTTTAGTTGTTCGCTAATCAGCAATAAATCCAGATATACAAGGACTCCTAAGGAGTCCTTCAGTTTTTTGAGCTAACCTCATATTCTTCCTATTATTTCCGGTTGGAGCCTGTTTCGAATGAGACCAGCAAACGATACTTTTTTAAGAGCATTATTAAAAGAAAAGACTGAATACACTCCTATTTGGCTGATGAGACAGGCTGGCCGCTACCTTCCAGAATATCGCTCAACAAGAGCAGAGGCCGGCAGCTTTATGGATCTGGCAATGAATCCACATTATGCTTGTGAGGTTACATTGCAGCCTGTGGAAAGATATCCGTTAGACGCTGCTATTTTGTTTTCTGACATTCTCACAATTCCGGATGCTATGGGCTTAGGTTTAAGTTTTCAAGCCGGGGAGGGCCCAAAGTTTGAAAAGGCGGTCAGAGACGAAGAAACCGTCAATTCCTTATTTGTTCCGGATCCAAGCGGAAAGCTCAAATATGTTACGGATGCAGTCGTTGAAATCAAGAAAGCATTAAATAACCGCATCCCTCTTATCGGCTTCTCAGGCAGCCCGTTTACTTTGGCGTGTTACATGGTTGAAGGAGGCAGCTCTTCTTCTTTCCAGAACGTTAAGAAAATGATGTATCAGAGGCCAGATCTTTTCCATAAGATTTTGGAAACCAACGCTGAGGCAGTTGCAGCTTACTTAAACGCTCAAATAGAGGCCGGTGTCAATGCCGTGATGGTATTTGATACTTGGGGTGGGTCCCTCGCCCACAGGCAATATAAAGAGTTCTCTTTAGCTTATATGAAGAAAGTCGTCGATGGTTTGATCAAGGAGCGAGACGGAGAAAGAATTCCTTCTATTGTATTCACTAAGGGCTCTGCACCTTGGGTAACCGACATTGCTTCCATCGGAGCTAATGCTATGGGCCTTGATTGGACTGTCAGCTTAGGTAAAGTCAGAAAACTAGTTCAGGATAAAGTTGCCCTCCAAGGAAATCTTGATCCTTCCGTCCTCTTCGCAGACGAAAAAGTTATCATAGAACAGGCTCGTGCCGTGATTGATGATTTCGGCATGGTTGGCAGCGGTGGCCACGTATTCAACTTAGGACACGGTATTGATAAGACAACTCCGCCGGAAAATGTTCAGTATCTTGTTGATGAAGTTCACAACTACAGTAAGAAATATCATCTCTAAAAAATAACTCTTTGAAGAAAAACCGTTGCAAGAGGCAGTGGAAGCTGCCTTTTCAACGGTTTTTCCTTATTGTCAGAACAAAAACTGCTGTTGCTCCTAAAGGCATAACAGCAGTTATTTGAGGCTAAGAAGAAATTAAAGAACGATTTTTGCGAATAAGAATCCGACGGGAACAGCAGCCACGAGACCTAAAATTCCCGGAATAAAGAACGGATGATTAATCACAAACGAACCATTCCACTTTCTATCCATATAAGAACCGGTATCGTCACAAGCGATCGCAAAAGCTGTGGTCGGATACACCGTTGTAATGAACAAGGCAGAGCAGGCAACGAAGCTGGCGAGAATGGTTGCTGCATCGACACCCAAACTGGCTGCTACGGGAACCAGAAGGGCTGATGTTGCGCCCTGGCTGAATAACAACGCAGAAACACAGAAGAATGCGACGGCCAGCAAAGCTGGATACTGCTCCAAGAGGTGGGTTGCAGAGGTCTTAATTTCCGGAATGTGAGCACCGATGATGGTCGAGGACATCCAGACGATACCGAGAACCACAATCAAGCTTTCCATACCGCCGCCGAATACCGGTGTGTCTTTGATGCCGCTTAGCGGGAATCTGCAAACCCAGTAAGTGACAAGACCGCTCATCAGCATTGCGATGATGATAATGTCACGGCTGCCGAGAGTATGGCCGATTTGTGTTTTGAAAAGAAGCATGCCGACGATAAATAAAACGGCAAGTAAGAAGATACCGACGGACAGCTTTGCTTTGGCTGTGGTTGGTTGTTCTTCTTTCTGTTTGGACTTCAGAACCACTAAGCCTTCTTTCAGACGCTTCTGGAAGATCGGATCCTTTTCAAGATCAACGCCTTGATAGCTGGAAATGATGACAGCAACGATAGAGCCGGCGATAGCAGCCGGGACGATAACGGCAAGAGCTTGACCGAAAGAAACACCCATTTTTTCAACTACAACGTACATAGCTGCTGTAGCTGCAGAAATAGGAGAAGCAGTAATGGCAATTTGGCTGGCGATAACAGCGCTGGTCAACGGTTGAGAAGGACGGACACCGTTTTCCTTTGCTACCTCTTGAATAACGTTTAAAACGCTCATGGCGGTAAAGCCGGTACCCCCAAGAACTGTCAAGAGAAAGGTAATAGCCGGTGCGAGGAAGTTGATGTATTTGGGATTTCCGCGCAGAAGTCTTGCGGAAATTTTAACCATGTAATCCATTCCGCCTGCGAGCTGCATACAGCTGATTGCAAAAATCACGGTAAGAATAATAAGAATGACATCAACCGGAATTTCGCCCGGTTTTAAACCCAGGCCGAAAACCGCTATTGCCATCCCTAAGCCGCCGGCCATGCCGACACCTACCCCTCCGAGTTTTGCAGCATATATAATGCAGCCGAATAATATAGCGATTTCAAGATATATCATGGTTTCCTCCAATAAGAGGCCTAATAATCACTTATTTTTTCAAAAATTAACAGATAAACTCTACCTAATGTAGGTATTAATACTTACAAAAATTAGATAATTCTTTCAAATTTCTAAATAGTAATTGGCCCCGTTAATAATTTTTAGTTATGAGAAGAGGTGTTTTTTCTGAAACCCAAAAAAGGATTCGAAGGACATACAAGGTAACTATTGCAAGCCTAATGAGGCTCTCCTTTTTTCCTATAATTCTTGAAATGTCAGGTATTTAGTTCTAACGGAAGCAATGGATCAGAAGATAATCAAAGTAATCGTCGATACCCCTTTATGGGAGCCTCTCGATTATTTGAATGTGCCTGCTGAGAATCTAAAAGTCGGCGAGAGATGTCTTGTTCCCGTTGGGAGACGAACTTGTGTAGGTATTGTCGTTGGCTTTTCCCAAACCAGCAGGTTTCCGCAGGAACGGCTGAAAAACATTATCGGAAGGATTGACGGTCTATCTCCTCTTAGCGCTAACTGGCTTCGGTTTACTAAATTTGCCTCGAAATATTATCTTTCTCCATGGGGAGAAACTGCGGTTCCTTCATTGCCGAAGTTTTTTCGAAGACCTCCCGGTCAGCGGCACGATTCTTCCTTGAACAGACTTAGAAAAACTAACTTTGTACTTAGCGGGCCGGATCAAGAACTCCCGGTTCTGAATGAAGAGCAAAAGCATGTTCTGGATAATTTTGTTCAAAACAAGTTCGGGGTAAGCTTGCTTTACGGTATTACCGGAAGCGGTAAGACGGAAGTCTATCTTCGGCTTATCCAAAAGGTTTTTGATAAAGATCCGGAAGCACAGATTCTGCTGATGGTGCCGGAAATCAATTTAACGCCACAGCTTGTAGAGAGAGTAGCCAAAAGATTTCCAAACCATGCTGTCGGCAGCTGGAACTCTAAAATGTCTGAAGGAGAAAAGGCGGCAACTTGGCTTGCAGCTCATGAAGGCCGACTGAATATTTTGGTCGGTACTCGTCTTTCCGTTTTTGCAAGTTTGCCTAAGCTCTCAATGATCCTCATTGATGAGGAACATGACAGCTCTTATAAGGCACTCGAAGGGGTTCGTTACTCTTCTCGAGATTTGGCCATTAAAAGGGCACAGATTGAGAACATTCCGATTCTCTTAGGTTCAGCTACCCCGTCTTTTGAATCGTTCCAAAGAGCTCTTAACGGCGATTATCAGCTCTTCAAAATGACTAGGAGAGCCGTTCAGGATGCTCATCTTCCGGAATTGGAACTTATCGATATCTCCAAGGACAGAGTAAAAGGTGCGGCTCTGTGTGCTCAGGTAAGAGATGAAATTACGAAAACCCTTGAAAAGAAAGAGCAGGTTTTGATTTTCCTTAACCGCAGAGGTTATGCGCCTGTTGTGACATGCAACAGCTGCGGATGGGTTTCAACTTGTCCTCACTGTTCAACGTTTGCTGTTTATCACAAGACAACCGGAAACTTGACCTGTCACTACTGCGGATGGACTACTCCTCTTCCCAGACACTGCCCTAAATGCGGTTCCGTTGAAATTGTGCCTTTAGGCCGCGGAACGCAGAGAGTCGAGGAAGAGATTAAAGAACTTTGGCCCGAAGCCAATGTGATGCGTTTAGATCAAGACAGCACAAGACGGAAAGGGAGCGCTCAGGAAGTACTGGAAAGCGTCCATCAAGGAAAAGTCGATATACTTCTCGGAACTCAGATTGTGGCCAAAGGACACGATTTTAAGAAGGTTTCTTTGGTTGTCATTCTTAATTCCGATCCTGTGTTATTGTCGCCGGACTTTAGGGCAAGAGAAAGACTTTTTTCCGTACTGATGCAAGTTTCCGGCAGAGCGGGAAGGGGCGAGATACCTGGAAAGGTTTTATTGCAGACGCAGTACACGCAAGATCCTCTTTTCCACCATTTAAGCCGGCAGAACTACAGTGACTTTGCGACGGAGGAACTCAATTCAAGGGAGAAGACGAGATTACCTCCGTTTACCGCACAGGCTTTGGTTATTGCGGAAGGAAAAAAGATTAACGAGGTACTCAAGTACCTTGATGAGGTAAAACAAGCGGCGCTTTCTCTCCAATATCCGGGAATTCACATTTATTCCCCGATTCCGCAGTCGATTATGAGGATTCAGGATATTGAAAGAGGGCAACTTCTGCTTGAGGCTGATAGTAAGAAAGTCATGCAGGAGTTTTTAGCTGTGTTTTCTCCTATATTGTTTGAAAAAATGAATAGGTTCAACGTTTATATCGACGTTGATCCGCTTAACTGTTGAGAAAAAATTGAAGCGAGAAGATTTTGAAATTATGGCTCCCGTAGGATCATGGGAGTCTTTGTCTGCTGCCATTCAGGGCGGAGCTGATTCTGTTTATTTCGGAGCCGGTGCATTAAATATGCGTTCGGCCTCTTCTAATCAGTTCTCTCCTGATGATTTGAAGGAAATTGCCAGAGTCTGCAAAGACGCCGGCGTGAAGTCATATCTGACGGTTAATACCATCATGTACGATGATGATTTGAAGCTGATGCGTCAATACATCGATACGGCAAAAGAAGCAGATATTTCAGCCATTATTGCCTCCGACGTTGCGGTTATGAATTACTGTAATCAGATTGGAATTCCCGTCCACCTTTCAACTCAGCTAAACATTTCTAATTTGGAAGCTTTGAAGTTTTATGCGCAGTTCGCAGAGGTAGTAGTTTTAGCAAGAGAGCTGAACGTAAAACAAGTTAGACATATTTATGAGGGCATTCAATCTGAAAATATCTGCGGTCCGAATGGAGAGAAAGTCAGAATCGAGATGTTCTGCCATGGCGCTCTCTGCATGGCTGTCAGTGGCAAGTGCTATTTGAGTTTGAATACGGTCGGCAGAAGCGCCAACAGAGGCGGATGCATGCAGACCTGCCGCAGAGCCTATATCGTCAAAGATAAAGAAAGAGATGTTGAGCTCGAAATCGATAACCAATACATCATGTCCCCGAAGGATTTGAAGACGATCGGATTCTTGGATCAGATGGTTAAGGCAGGTGTGCGAGTTTTCAAGATCGAAGGGCGTGCCCGCGGTCCAGAATACGTCAGAACAGTTGTTGAGTGCTACAACGAAGCTTTAGAAAGCATTCTGCAAGGTAAATGGAGTGAGGAACTGAGCAAATCTTGGGATGACAGACTCAAGACGGTTTACAACCGCGGATTCTGGAACGGCTATTATCTTGGTCAGACTCTGGGAGAGTGGAGCAACCGTTACGGTTCTCAAGCTACGGAACGCAAGGTTTACGTTGGCAAGGGCATCAAGCATTTTGCTAAACCCGGTATTGCCGAATTTTTAGTACAGGCTGAAAACATCAAGAAAGGCGAAAAAATGCTGGTCACGGGTCCAACCACCGGTGCTGTTTATTTCAATTTGGATGAACCTTGGGTTGATCAGAAACAAGTGGATGAAGTCATCAAAGGTCAGCACTTCACATGCAGGGTTCCTGAGAAAATCAGAGAGAATGACAAACTCTACGTTGTCCGCAGCGTTGAGCTGGATAATATTTTGAAGTAAGACTTAAGTTTTTTAGAATTACAAAAACGGCTGTTCTTAGTTTTTGTTCCTTGATGGAAGAGAACAGCTGTTTTTAACATCTAATAACTTAGCACTTATACAGAAAGTGAATACTTGCTAGCACTTTAGAGATTTAGATCCAAAAGTCTGTACTCTTTTTATATTCCAAGTTGGTTCTCTTGCTTAAAAGGTGAAAGATTTGTAGATAGACGTTTGCGAAAGCCTCTTCTGGCAATTAGAATGACACTTTCTCGCACCTGTAGCTCACTTGGATAGAGTACTGCCCTCCGAAGGCAGAGGTAGTGGGTTCGATTCCCGCCAGGTGCGCCATTCTTTTCTTCTTTGTGTGTTTTATCTAGGCGCCTCCTTGGTCGCATCCTAGAACGTCTGAGATTCTGTAATCCTTACACCAAGTTTCTTTCCCGTACATATTCTTGTCTAACCGAACACATCTCGAAAAACCATAAAACCGGGAAACAGGACAAGCTGGTTATCGGATAACCTTGCTTGTTGGAATAAATTTGAGAAACGGTTTTCGTTTAATCGGCCGCATCTTAAAAAAGCCTGGTGTCTGGCTGCGGGTTTTCTATAGAAATGCAAAAGAAATTATCCATAAGTTTTGCATGCTTATTTTTTATAATTCTTAG
This sequence comes from uncultured Turicimonas sp., assembly GCF_902477955.1. Taxonomy (NCBI): domain Bacteria; kingdom Pseudomonadati; phylum Pseudomonadota; class Betaproteobacteria; order Burkholderiales; family Sutterellaceae; genus Turicimonas; species uncultured Turicimonas sp. Next base: position 8,319 of record NZ_CABSJB010000005.1, read on the forward strand.
GTTAATTACTTTTAAACGCCTAGTTTTTTAATAAGAAGGTTCTGACGAAGTTATGCTGTCAACGTTGCTCACTATCGCAGGCGTACACATTATTGCTCTTGCTTCTCCTGGTCCCGATACTTTCATTGTCATGCAAACCGCTGCAAGTAAGTCCAGAAAAGAAGCCATAATGTGTGTGCTGGGAATTACTGCTGGGGTTGCGGTTTGGGCTGCTGTGTCCTTGTTGGGACTGCAGTGGCTTTTTGATCAGTTTGCGTGGCTTCACAAGACCATTATGCTAATGGGCGGCATTTACTTGGGCTGGATGGGCTTTAAGATTTTGAAGAGTTCATTAAAGGCCTCAACGTCAGCAACTGCAGATTCCCCACTTGGTACTCAAGAGGCTAAGTCAAAGTCATTTTTGACTGGACTATTCACTAACCTTGCGAACGCCAAGGCTCTTGTCTACTTCAGTTCAGTTTTCGCTTTATTTATCAAGCCTGATATGGACTGGACTCAGAGTCTCCCAATTTTTCTTTTGGTAATCACGGAGACTTTCTTATGGTTTTCTTTTGTAGGCCTGTTAATAGGCCTGCCTAAACCTAAGCGAATTTATCAGAGTGCCGGAAAATGGATTGACGGTGCATGTGGCGCAATATTCGGAGTATTCGGTGGCGGTCTAATTTACAGCGCTTTAAAAGAATAACTTCATCGTTAAAGCTTTTGGACTCAGAGTCTGCTGACAAATGTTTGGCAACTTCTGCGCCTTTAAACAGAGCCAATACAAATTTCTACTTGACTAGTTTGTCGGGTGTAGATTGGACTCCTTTTTTAACTTTTTTCGAGATGACAATCTGACCGATTTTCGGCCTTTAACCTGAAGAGAAGCGGCCGGAGGCGTTCATGGTGCCGTATATTTTTTGGCACGCCATTTTTTTCAGGTGCTTGACTACAACGGATTTTTCTAAAAACTGAAAAAAGAGGAATCTAAAGAGGGGCCCAGTCCCCTTTGAGAAAGGAAGAAAAGGCTACTGGAACGGGTTATAAGCAGCCTTTTGACTTTTGTGGTGTTTGATTGATTATTGTCTATTTAGTGCCGTTTAGCTTCAGAAGGCAGCCTTTGAAGATATCGAATGCGGTTTCCATACCTTTTTCATCGAAATCAAATTCTCTCTGGTGATGCGCTGCAGTTCTGTCTGCACCGACAACAAAGAACTCTGTTTTTCCCCCTCTAGCGCGCACTCGAGAGGCAAGAAGTGTGAAGTCCTCTGAGCATCCAATCTTCTTCCGTTCAACGACTTTATGACAAGATGGCACGGATTTGGCAACTTCGGCCACGAGCGTAGCTAACTCATCATCATTTCTGAGTTCTCCGCCTTCGCCTACTTTTTCAATTTCATATTGAACATCGTAAGCAAGCGCGGTACCTTTGACGATTCTGCATGCTTGATCAACCATGAAATTGTTGATTTCATCGCTCTCCCCGCGGACCTCCATCTGAATAGTCGCATGGACCGGGATGACGTTTCTGCATTCGCCAGCTTTCATCAGCCCGACATTAATGCAGCCTAGTCCTTTGCCATGACGTGCCATTCCTAAAAGTTCACTTACAGTCGTGCATGCGCAGGCAAGAGCATTCCGGCCGAGGTGAGGACTCATTGTTGGATGGGCCGGGGCTCCCTTGAGATGTATGTCGAGCTTGGTTGTCGAGAGCAGACCGGTGGGATAAACGCAAACCTCGCCTGTCGGACACATCATTGCGAGATGAGCACCCAATAGATACTGGACGTCATCAAGCAGTCCGCTGGCGGATTGCGCGGCGCCCCCTCTCACACCTTCTTCTGCAGGTTGGAAAATCAGCTTTATTCTGCCGGTTAGCCTGTCTTGGTTTTCTATTATCCAGTGGGCAAGATTTAAGCCAATAGACGTATGACCGTCGTGACCGCATGAGTGCATTTCTCCCGGATGGCAAGAACGGAATTTTTCCTTATTCGGCAAATGTTCTTCCTTGTCGGTCTCTTCAACACCTACACAGTCAATATCAAAGCGTAAGGCTGTGACAGAGCCCGGTCTGCCGGTGTCAAATTCTGCTATGCAGCCTGTGTAGCCTTGCATTCTTTCTAAGGTTTTTTCACTTACTCCCGAGTCGCGGGCTCTTTGAATGCTCTTTTCTACGAAAACCGGATCTCTGCCCATCACCTGATCTAAGCCAACTTGTTGGATTCCTGTATGAAGAGTCCAACCCAAAGGATCAAGAGTTTCGATAATTTTTGCTGTTGTTTTGAATTCTCCCCATCCCATTTCCGGAATTTTGTGGAGTTCGCGACGAATTCGAACTAAATTTTCTTGATAGTTCATTGAAGTTCTCCTCTAAACCATAGTTAAGGCTACAAAGATGACGGCTATGAGCATTGGGAGCCAAAGCCGTTTCGTTAAATCAATAGGATTAATTGAAGCTAACCCGCAAATAACGATTGCAACGCCGGAGATAGGACTCATGGTTCTGCCTAAGGCTCCTGAAAGTGCAGCCATCATTCCAAGCGTGGGAATTTCCATTCCGAATTCCTTTGCGTGCGGTGTTACTGCTTCATTAAAAGCAAATGCAGCAGCGTCTCCGGAGCCTGTAATAACACCCATTACAAATGGACCGATTGAACCGCCCCAGCGAGCAATTTCATTAGACTGTTTAAGTACATTGATGAAAGCATCAATAAGACCGCATGTCTTTAGGCCTGCCGCGAAAACGCCTGCGGAAATGATGATGCCAAGAACCTGACCATAACCTTTTCCCATTCCTGTGAAGAAATTCTTTGAAAAGGTTTGAGGATTGACTCTAGAAACAATCAGAGTGTAGATGGCGCCGATAACCATGGCTTGGGCAACACCGGTTTTCAGTGATGGGACCCATAAGTTGCCGATGACCAGAATAGCAACCGGAATTAAAGGAGCCAAGGCTTTAAAGAGACTTATTTCATGAATCGAAGTTCCTTCTTCAACCAACTTTTGTTCTTGGGAGCTGTTAGTTCCATAATCTTTCATAATCCAGCACATGACGGTCACGCCGATGACTGCAATTGCGCCGCACACCAGAGTGTAATTCATGTGGACGCCTATGGTCTGCATGACGCTTAAGCCTGAGATCTTCGCAACATAAGCATTGTGAGAGAGGCCCGGTGAGAGCATGGAACCAAAGGTTCCCGCTAAGATTGCTGCACCGGCGGCCTGAGGAGAAACTTTTGCTCTTAAGAGAAGCGGAATTAAAGTAGGACCAACCGCAGCTGCACATCCGGCGGCAGAAGGAATTGCAATGCAGATGAAGTACGTAAGGGCAGTCGTCGCCGGAACCAGAAGGAAGCCAAATTTTGAAAGAGGCGCGGATAAAAGTTTAACTAAATGGACATCACACTCTGTCATCTGAATGACCATGGCGAAACCCATTGAGGAGCAGATAGCAAGAATCAGGCCATTATTGGTCATCGACTTTGCAAATGCATCTAGCGCTCCCATAGGCTGTAAAGAGATGCAGGCCAAGAATAAACCTGCTGTTATTAATACGAGCTTAGTCTCATATCGTTTGATTAATGCCCAAACAGTAACGAGGACGACAGCTATTCCAATCCAAGCAGTGATTGACATAGATTTCTCCTTAAGATTTTATAAATTGAATTTTTAGCTTCTGCGTGGATTTCGGTAAGGCCAAAATATGCTACATTGTTTTTGCTATTACGGAACAGAGTATGAAACGCGTTGATTTCATTGAAATTCTTTATTCATTTTTGTGTTTGGAAAAACATAGAAACTTTCAGTCAGCTGCTGAAGAGCTGAATGTTTCGAAATCGACCTTGTCTCGTAGGATGACGATGTTGGAAAAAGAGCTGGGTGAAGTGCTTTTCATCCGAGACTCTACTCCAATCGGATTGACCGAACATGGAACGAAGTTTCTAAGGGACGCCCTTCGCATTAAGCAGAAATACGAATTACTCAACGAGCAGATAGAGAGCTCCTCAGCAAGCCCAAAAGGAACTGTCTACATCTCGGCACCCAGCGCAATTGGGAACGGTCTTTTAATTGGATGGATAAAGCAGTTTCAGGACATTTATCCGGAAATTATTATTGATTTGACCCTGACGCTTGGCCCGGTAAGAATTCTTGCGCCGGAATGCGATATTCGAATCAACCACGGCTTGTTTCCTTGCGAACGGGTTCTGGCAAGGCCGCTAGGATGCATGCTTCGAACTATGGTAGCTTCCGAAAAATATCTTTCTGAAAAAGGACTGCCAAAAACTCCTTTCGATCTGGAACAACATAATTTGTTAGGCGGAAATGACTTGATCGCAGATTCAAAGCTTGTTCTGCGATCAAAAAACGAGGTAATAACCGTTCCGTATTTTCCAAGGCTCAGATTGAAAGATCATGTGGCAGCTCGCACGGCCGCAATTTGCGGATTAGGAATTTCTGTACATGCATTTCAATACGATACCTGGGAATATATTAGGAGAGGACAACTGTGTGAAGTGCTTCCGGAATGGAAACCAGAGGCAAGTCCGGTTTCTCTCCTGCTTCCCCAAAATAAAACCTTATCCTCGGCTTCCCGGACTCTTGCGGATTTTATAGAGGAGAGATGGAAGTCGCATCCTCATTTGACACATGACTAAGAAAAGAACAGCGATTATTCAGTGGCGTTGCTTTGTAGAGGCCGTAAGCTGCGGAAGTATGCTAAAGGCCTCAGAAATTCTTCAGATGGAGGTTTCGGAAGTTAGTCAGCAGATCAAGGCATTAGAAGTGACCTTAGGAGAGACTCTGCTCGAGAGAAATCAACGAGGAGTCCGCCCGACATGGGCCGGCCAAAAGAGATTAAACGAAGCTAAAGAACTCATTCGTTTGATCGAAGAAGTCTTTCGAAAAAAGACGGCTAAAAGGACAAGTTTGCGAGTTGCAGTGCCGGTTTCCATTGGAAGATTGTTTTTGGATTGGATTGGACAGTTCGAAAAGGAGTTGGGTGAGAGCGCCTCTATTGAAGTTATCCAGTTTGTAGAAAACTCACCTTATGATTTGTGGAGTTTCGATTTGTTCATCTGCAAAGATACGCTGCCCAATGAAAGAATCATTGCGCGGGCATTGGGGGGAGTAGAAAGAGTCATCTGTGCCTCTCCGAGCCTCTTTAAGAACGGACGGCTTCCGAAATTTCCTGAAGAGCTTCTCGAATTTCCTTTGGCCATGAGACAAGGTAAAGAAGAACTGTTGAGTACGAATACTGAAAAAATGCGTATCAAAACAAGCCCTCAATTTTTGGTTAACTCTTCTTCGGCTTTAATTGACGCGGCTGTTTTAGGCCATGCCATAGCGGTCGGTGTTCCTCTGTGGGCAATCAAAGAGGAATTAGCTTCCGGAAAACTGCTCAGAATTCTGCCGGAGTGGAAATTGGAGCCAACGGTAGTTTGGGCCGTGTGGAAACCGCAAGAAGGCAAAAATCCAATGACGAAGAAGTTGTATTCGTATTTTCAGGAACGCTGGAGAACGGAACCGGGATTAATTAATGATGGTAGAGAAAGCCTCCAATCTGCTTACACTGGTTTTCATTGAGTTACCTATCTAGACAAAGTTACTTTGAATGTGCGTGATATGGGCAATTTTGTTACGCGAATTAATATTAAAATTCGCAAATCAACTATTAAGGAAGCGCTGTGAAGTTACCTACAAATATTGAGTTTCACAATAAATCGAAGATTATGAATATCTCCTATCCTGACGGAGATTACGAACTGACATATGAATTCCTGCGTGTTTTTTCTCCTTCCGCAGATGTTCAAGGACATACTCCGGATCAAGCAAAACTTCAGGTCGGGAAGCGAGACGTGACTATTGTCGACGTTGCTCCGGTTGGAGAATACGCTCTGAAATTAACTTTCTCCGACGGCCACGATTCCGGTATCTACAGCTGGGAATGGTTGGAAGATCTCGGTAAAAACAAAGAAGCTCTCTGGGCAGCTTACCTCGAAGATCTGAAGGAAGCAGGTGCCAGCCGTGACCCTAACGATCCGGCTAACGAACCATTCAAGGAAAAACCAAAATCTAAGTGCTCAGGCCATTAATCGATGAATAAAGAAGTTAACAGCCAAATGCCGGATAAAAAAACAAACGAACACTTGACTGATTTTGGCTATCAGACTATCCCTGAAGAAGAAAAAGAGAGTCACGTAAAAGAAGTTTTCGATGAAGTGGCTCCTAAGTACGACATCATGAATGACGTACTTTCCTTCGGCATGCATAGACTGTGGAAAAAATATACGGTTGACAAGGCTGCCGTTAAGCCCGGCATGAATGTCCTCGACATCGCCGGAGGAACCGGAGATCTCTCAATTGCTATGGCCGATAAAATCGGGGACGGCAAGCTCTGGCTTACCGATATTAATCTCAGTATGTTGAGAATCGGCAAGAAACGCATGAAGCAGCATCATTTCGATGCTTACTACACGACTTGCGATGCAGAGGCTCTTCCGTTTCCGGACGATTATTTTGACGTTATTACCGTCGCTTTCGGCTTGCGCAATATGACCCACAAAGACAGAGCATTAAAAGAAATGCTCAGAGTGTGTAAACCCGGTGGAAAAGTGATGGTTCTAGAGTTCTCTAAACCGGACAAGTGGCTTGCCCCGTTTTACGACTTTTATTCTTTTAAATTAATGCCTTGGATTGCGGCTAAGATCACCGGGAAGGCTGAAAATTATCGTTACCTGGTTGAGTCGATTCGCATGCACCCGGATCAGCACACTCTTGCTACAATCATGCAAGATGTCGGGATGAAAAATGTCTCCTGGACAAATTTAACTTTTGGAATTACAGCTCTCCATATTGGATATAAAGAAAAATCTTAATAAAGGAAATGGAATGAAAAAATTTCTTGCTGCTCTTCTGATTGGCCTCTCTCTGGTCACATTTACGCTGGATGCGTCAGCAGCTCGTCTTGGCGGCGGTGCAAGCTTCGGCCGTTCTATGTCCGTACCTAAAGCCTCTCCGTCTTTCCCAAAGGCAGCTCCTTCCACAGCAAAACGTCCCTCAGCTGCCCCTGCAGCCGGTGCAGCCGCCGCGGCTAAATCAGGCGGTCTCGGACGCAGCCTCTTAATCGGTGCTGCTACAGCTCTCGGCTTTATGGCCCTCGCTAATATGCTTGGCCTCGGTGAAGGCTTTGCCCAGATTCTCATGTTCTTGGCTTTGGCTGCGCTTGCTCTCTTTGCCTTCAGGTTCTTTGCAGCGAAGAAAGCCGCTTCCTCTGCAGGCAATTCGTCGCAGAATTCAACAAATATTTTCCAGCGCCCCTCTCAGCCTGAACCTTATTCAGCTCCAGAGCCAATGCAGAAAGAAGCTTCTAATCCTTTCTCCGGAATGGCTTCAAGACCGGGTTCTGCTATGGACGAGTTCTCTGATTCTCCTTCCACAGGCGCTCAGAGCTCTGACTCTTCTTTTGAAGTTCCTGCAGAATTCGACAAAGAAGCTTTCCTTCAGATGTCTACTTCTTACTTCAAGATGCTCCAAGGTGCTTGGGACAGCGGTGATATGGATAATTTGTCTAATTACTGTACGGACGATATGTTCATCGAATTGACACACAGACGCCGTGAAATTAAGGGCGCCAACGTCACAATGATCTTGTCCTTGACACCGTCCCTGGCCGGTTTCGAAACAACTCCGACAGAGTACGTTGCATCCGTCCTCTTTGAAGGCAAACTCAATGAAAACGGAGAACCGACAGACGTCAAAGAAATTTGGAACCTTGTCAAACCTCGCGAAGGTAAATCCGGTTGGTTGTTAGCCGGCATTGAACAAGCCGAATAAGCTTCAAAAAATAAGTTTTTTTTGCAGCCCACATTCAAATTTGGATGTGGGTTTCGTTTTTTTTAGCAACAGACTTTCTCGCTTTCCTGAACGTTGGGTAATTATTGGTCTGAATCCGGCGTTTTTAAATTAAAATTAATCAATTAAACCCAAGTTTTTTTCTCCTGTCGATTAAAGCCGGCAGTTTCCGTTTTTTAAGGAAAAACAAAACTAATGAAATTAGCGATTTTTGTTGGTTTGTACTTGTTGTGTACTGTCGGCATCGGTTTGTATGCTGCAACTCGTGTTAAGAGCACAAGTGACTATGCGTTAGCAGGACGCTCCCTTCCCTTGATTATGGTGGTCACCGCTACATTTGCCACCTGGTTTGGAAGCGAATCTGTATTGGGAACTCCCGGTCAGTTTATTAAAAATGGACTGGAGGGAGTCGTTGAAGAGCCTGTCGGATCCAGTATGGCCTTGATTCTGGTCGGCGTCTTCTTTGCGAGAAAGCTCTATAAGATGAGCCTGCTGACGGTGGGCGACTTTTATAGACGCCGGTATGGTGTCTCTGTAGAACTTGTCTGTTCCATCTTTGTCGTGCTCTCCTACCTTGGCTGGGTTGCGGCGCAAGTGGCAGCTTTGGGTCTGGTTATGCACATCCTGACCGAAGGCTATATCAGCGTGAGTGTGGCAATGATTATTGGAACAATCGTGGTGCTCATCTACACGGTTTTCGGCGGTATGTGGTCTGTTGCCCTTACCGATTTCTTCCAGATGATCATTATCGTAATTGGCTTAACTCTGGTGGCGGTTTTCGCTTCCAGCATGGCCGGCGGAGTCGAGAACGTCACAAATTATGCCGTGGATCACGATTTGTTCAGGTTCTTTCCGGAAAATTCCGTAAAGGGCTGGCTCTTCTGGATTTCGGCTGCCATCACAATGATGATTGGCTCTATTCCGCAACAGGACGTGTTCCAGCGAGTTATGTCTGCGAAGACTGAAAGGATTGCGTGTATCGGTCCAATCATCGGCGGATCTTTCTATCTGGTTTTTGCTGCAATTCCAATGTTTATTGTTGTTGCAGCTTCCGTTGCGGTTCCTGATATGGCTGCCGGACTGATGAATACCGATCCTCAAGAGATTCTGCCGACCTTCATTAAAGAACACATGCCGCTGTGGCTGAGGATTCTATTCTTCGGTGCCGTTCTTTCTGCCGTTATGTCCACAGCCTCAGCAACTATGCTCGCTCCGACCACAACTTTCGTGGAAAACGTTTTAAGAAACATTATTCCGTTGAGCGACAAGAGAGAGTTAAAGGCCATGAGAATCTCTTTGATTATCTTCGCCTTGGGTGTTTTGGCATACTCTCTCTCTATGGAAGGAACACCGATTTATGAATTGGCTGCGATGGCTTATCAGTTCCCGGTTATCGGGGCTTTCTGGCCGCTGACTTTAGGTTTGTATTGGAAGCGTTCCACAACCTTCGGCTGCTGGTTCTCTATCTTTGTCGGCACTGTGGTTTGGTCTTACTTAACCTTCACCACGATGGGAGAAGAAATCCCTGCTTTGCTCGGCGGTTTTGTCGCTGCCGGTTTAGCACAGGTTGTTGGTTCCCTTATCCCGATGAAGATGAATAGAGACTGTGTGAAGAACTGGGAAGAGAACAAAGATAAATATCTGTATGACGCTGCTGCGTAAGAAGGAAAATCAATGAATGTAGTTATCTTAGCCGCCGGCAAAGGCAAGAGAATGAATTCTTTTTTGCCTAAGGTTTTGCAAAGACTAGGCAATAAGCCGATGCTGGAATGGGTTTTAGATTCTGCCGAGACTCTTTTACAAGGACAGTCTCCTGTTGTTGTGATTGGTCACGGTGCCGAACAGGTAAAAGAATACTTTGCCGCTCGTCCCGTTAAGTTTGCACTTCAGGCCGAGCAGAAAGGAACCGCTCACGCCGTTGCACAAGCGATTCCAAGCCTGGAAAACAATGAATCCGTATTGGTTCTTTACGGAGACGTTCCGCTCATTTCTCCGGCAACTTTGGAAGAATTTTCTAAACAGGCCGGAGACGAAGTGGGATTACTGACGGTTGAGCTAGATAATCCGACAGGTTACGGCAGAATTCTTAGAGATGAGGCAGGTGAGGTCGTCGGTATCGTTGAAGAAAAAGATGCTTCTGATGAGCAGCGAAAGATCAAAGAAGTCAACACCGGCATCATGATTATCCCGGGAGATAAGATTAAGGGGTGGCTGTCTCAAGTCGGATGTGCCAATAAGCAAAACGAATACTACCTGACGGACTTAATCGGCTTTGCAGCTAAAGAAGGCGTCAAGATTCATACTCTCAAGACGAAAGATCATTGGGAGGTTGAGGGAGTTAATGACAAGACTCAGCTCCAACGTCTCGAAAGAGCTTTGCAGAGGAAACAGGCCGCGAAGTTAATGGCTCAGGGTGTTGGTTTGGCTGATGCTGAACGGATTGATATCAGAGGTTCTTTGACATGCGGAAAAGACGTTTTTATCGATGTCGGCTGTGTGTTTGAAGGGGATGTAGTACTCGAAGACAATGTCCGAATCGGACCCTACTGTGTCATTCGCTCTACAAAAATCTGTGAGGGTACTGTCGTAGACGCATTTTCACACTTTGATAAAGCCGTGGTTGGAAAATCTGCGAAGATTGGTCCGTTTGCGCGTCTGAGACCAGGTGCAGAGCTATCCGAAGAGGTACATGTCGGCAACTTCGTGGAAATTAAGAAGAGCGTCATCGGTAAAGGAAGCAAGGTTAATCATCTTTCCTATATCGGCGACTGCGATATGGGTTCTAACGTCAATATCGGTGCAGGCACCATTACATGCAATTATGATGGCGTTAATAAATTCCGCACTGTCATTGAAGATGACTGTTTCATCGGCAGCGACACTCAATTAGTGGCCCCGGTAACGGTTCATAAACACTCTACTGTAGGCGCCGGAGCCACAGTGACCAGAGATGTGCCGGAAGATTGTTTATTTGTCCGCAGGGCGAAGCCTGTGACAATTCCAGGTTGGCCGAGACCAACCAAAAAATAAAGATTTGGAGAGTTAAAGAATATGTGCGGTATTGTCGCAGCAAGCAGTAATAGAGATGTCGTTCCAATCCTCACGGAGGGATTGAGACGTTTAGAGTATCGCGGCTATGACTCCTGCGGTATTGCTATTGTTGACGAGGGTAAGCTTAAAAGAACTCGTACAGTAAAAAGAGTTAATGCGCTAATCGAACAAACTAAGATTGAAAATCTTAGCGGTCTTACCGGTATTGCTCATACTCGATGGGCAACTCATGGCGCGCCGGAAATCTGCAATACCCATCCTCATTTTTCTCACAATATGATGGCTGTAGTTCATAACGGCATCATCGAGAACTATGAAGAAATCAGAGAAGAACTGATCGAAAAAGGCTATGAATTCTTAAGTCAGACCGATACTGAAGTTATCGTTCACTTAGTGCATAGCCTCTATGAGGGAGACCTTCTTAAAGCCGTTGAAAAGGCAGTCCAGCGTCTTAGAGGTGCTTATGCCATCGCCCTGACTTGCATTAACGAGCCCAACCGCGTGGTTGCTACGAAGAAAGCCGCTCCGTTAGTGGCCGCTCTGGGAGAAGGCGAAAACTTTGTTGCCTCTGACCCAATCGCATTGGCAGGCGTGACAGACAAGTTTATTTATCTTGAAGACGGTGATGTAGTTGACATTACTCCGGAAAAAGTTGCCATTTGGCATAAAGAGGGAGAGGAATACAAAACCATCGAACGTCCGGTTTCCATCATCCATGAGTTTTCTTCTGAAATTTCTCTCGGCAACTACAACCACTACATGCAGAAAGAAATTTTTGAACAGCCGAGAGCTATTGCCGATACTTTAGAGGGTGTACAAGGTATTACCGGGGCTATTTTCGGCTTTGAAGCTCCGGAAATGTTCAAGAGACTCAAGAGGGTGTTGATTATTGCCTGCGGCACCAGCTATTACGCCGGCATGATCGGGAAGTATTGGATTGAATCTATTGCAAAGGTTCCGGTTGACGTTGAAATTGCCAGCGAGTACCGCTACAGAGAATCCGTTCCGGATCCCGACACTCTCGTACTGACTATTTCTCAGTCCGGAGAGACAGCAGACACGCTTGCTGCTTTGAGACATGCTCAAGATCTCGGCATGGATATGACCATGACTATCTGCAATGTAGCTACGAGTGCAATGGTCAAGGAAACGAAGGCTCACTACATTACCAGAGCCGGTGTTGAAATCGGCGTTGCTTCCACAAAGGCCTTCACTACCCAGCTGGCAGCTCTTTATTTGCTTGCTCTTGCCATTTGCAAGGAAAAAGGCAGACTTACTCCGGAAAGAGAAGAGCAGGCCATTAGAGAGCTCCGTCATTTGCCGAAGAGCATGGACGTTGTTCTTAAACAAGAACCGGAAATTAAGAAGTGGGCTGAGCTTTTTGCCGACAAGAACAATGCATTGTTCCTCGGCCGCGGCGCTCATTACCCAATCGCTTTGGAAGGTGCTCTCAAGCTAAAAGAAATCAGCTACATTCATGCGGAAGGATATCCTGCTGGTGAATTAAAGCACGGACCTCTAGCTTTAGTAGACGGTAATATGCCTGTCGTTACCGTTGCTCCGAACGATGAATTGATCGAGAAGCTAAAGAGCAATATGCAGGAAGTTAGAGCCAGAAAGGGCGTGCTCTTTGTATTCTCTGATGCTGACTCCAATATCGAGCCGTCCGACGGAATCCATGTTATAAAGCTGCCGGAAAACTACGGTGACTTATCTCCGATTCTTCATGTCCTTCCTTTGCAGCTTCTTGCTTACCACACCGCATTGGTAAGAGGTACCGACGTCGATAAGCCAAGGAACCTTGCTAAGAGCGTTACTGTTGAATAATGCTTTAATCCGTATAGAGTCAACCAAAGACTCTATACGGAGCAATAGATAAGTTTCGCCCTCGCAATGTTTATGGGTGATTAATGAATTTGTCTCCACGCAAAATGCAAATGTGTTCTCAAGTGGCCACGTTACCTTTTGGGTGTAGCTCCTTTGAGAGACTTCTCCACGAGGGCCGGAATGGCTAAACTGCAGTCGGCAGATAAGCAAAAACGAGGAATCAAGATTTTGTCTTGAATCCTCGTTATAGAAGTAGTTTAGATTTTTCTAAGAACCAGCCATGAACGTTCTGACGCCGGAACCCATAAATTGAACACCAATACAAATCAGCAAGAAACCCATTAACTTAGTGAGTACCTGGGTGCCTGAGGGCCCAAGTTTGCTTGAAATATACTCTGAGCACCGAAGAACAATCCAAGTAATAAAAGCGCAGGCCAGAATAGAGACGCCGGTCATAAAGAAAGCTCCGGCCATATCAATCCAGTTAGGCAATTCCGCAATTTCGGAAGCAATACCGATGACAACGGCGATAGTACCTGGTCCGCTTATTCCCGGCATAGCTAAAGGGAAGAAGGAGTAGTCCGTTTTGTCTCTTCTGACAACCGGAGCCCCTTGTTGGTCTCTGCTGCCAAACAGCATCTGATAGCCAATCAGACCTACTACAAAGCCGCCGGAGATACGCAGCGCGCCATAGGAGATGCCAAAGAAAACCAAGAGAAGGTTGCCGGCCGCAAGACTTACGAGCATGATTGCTGCCGCGTAATAACATGCCCAGTTTGCTTGCTTCTTGCGCTCAGCAATGGACATGCCTTGGGTCAAACTGATATAGAGAGGGATCTTAGATAGAGGATTTGTAATAACAATCAGTGAGACAAATCCTCCAAACAAATATTGAAGGTATAGAGATTCAACCATGGCTATGGTGTCGCGGGTAGAAACTGATTCTAACTAAGGACCTGAAGTTACGATTCACTGACTATAAAGCAATTAATCCGGTTTTGCACTAATTCTTTTTCTGATATGAGTCTTGATAATTTCAGCACTTTCGGCAACGTCCCGAGCAATCATGGCATCATCGGGCTTAAAGCCCGGAAGGCAGAGAGCTTTTAAATATATGTTGTTCTTCAACATTTCAATATAAATTCGAGCAATGCCTTTAAGTTCTTCAAAATCAAGAGCAATATGGTTCTCCAGTACCTTGGCAAAACAGCTGTAACTGAGAAGGGCCCCTTGCTCGTAATACCATTTGCCGATATCCGGAAATCTAGCGCTCTCTGAATAAATCAGTCTGGCTGCGCCGATAGCTCTTCTCGAGAGAATTCCCTTAAGAAATATATTTCCAAAAACAACAAGTTCTTCTTCCCAGGTTCTCTTTTCATCGTACTGTTCAGCGTATTCCGAGTAGAGCTCTTCAACCATGGATTCAAGGGCAGCTAAAAAGAGCCCTTGCTTGGAGCCGTAAGTTTTATAGACTGTTGTTCTGGATCCTCCCGAGAGTTTCAGAATCTTATCGAGAGAAGTTCCCTCATATCCATTGGCGATAAAGACATCAATCGCCGATTCCAAGATAGCTTTTTGGCGTTGTTTTCCTTTTTTTGTCGGTAATGCTGGCATGAGTTTGTTAAAAATTGATCTCTAAGAATGAACAGTACTTCAAAAATTATAAAATATTCTGTACTGTACGATACAGTATTAAAAATTGTTGAGGAAAAAATAAATGAAAAGAAGAGCTCTGTTAGGAACAATAACGGCGGGACTTGTTGCTCCTATGCTTTGTGGGAAAGCATTTGCACAGTCGTCAAACGGTATTAAGTTGGTGATCCCATTTCCTGCCGGCGGTGGCGGAGATGTTTTAGGCAGAAGCCCGTTAGACGCATTGTCCAGAAATCTCGGAAAGGATATTTGGGTTCTTAACAGACCGGGTGCCGGCGGAAATATCGGCACTTCTTACCTTATTGATGAACCTCAGAAAGATGCCAGCTTCGGCTATGTCACTAATGGCATCATGTGCGTCAACCGTTACCTTTACAACAATATGAAGTTTGATCCGCTTACCGATCTTGAACCGGTGGGTCAGATTTCTAAGGTTGGCCTTGTGATGGTTCTTAATACCAAAGCCATTCCCGGCGTTGAGGATTACGAATCTTTGGTCAAATACAGCAAATCTCATCCGGGAGAAGTGTTCTTTGCCTCATCCGGTGTCGGTACTACCAGCCATCTGGCGGGACAGTTCTTTGCTATGCAGACAGGTTTGAACCTTACTCATGTGCCTCACGCCGGCGGTGCAGCAGCTATGGTTGAAGTGCTAGCCGGAAGAATTCCATTCATGATCGATGTGGCAGCTAATGCGTTGCCTCATGTTAAGAAGGGTTCTTTAAAGGCAATCGCCGTCACAACCGGAGAAAGATTAGAGAGCTTGCCGAATATTCCGACTATGAAAGAAATCGGCCTTAAAGATTATGAACTTTGTGCCTGGGATGGCTATGTGGTTCCAAAAGGTGCTCCAAAAGAACTCAAGGATCAGCTTTCCAAGGCTTTGGTAAAGTGCAGAAGCGACCAAAAAGTCATTGAAAGAATCAAGATGCTTGGTGCACAGCCGGTTCTGTCTGATGGTGCGGAATTTGCTGAATTCATTAAGACCGAAGCTCCGAAATGGAGAACCTTGGCCGAGTCGATTTCCCAGGCTAAGTAAGTTTTCGATTTAAATTTTGGAAATGATGAGCTAATCTCCATTCCTTAATTGTCCATAAAAAGGTTTCTCACGACATGTTTGAGAAACCTTTTCTCGTATTTACAACTTCTTCATCAGGTTGGTCTCTCTATTCCGGAAGAATAGGATTTTGAACTTCGAACATGTTAATGGATAGGCCTTATATTCACTTTCCTTCAGCCAAGCTATTATTTATTTAAATAACACCCCGTACTTCAATGTACTTAACTCACAGAAACTTTGTCTGACTATCAAGCTCAGGGAGGAGCTGCAGGTGTCTCAAGCATTTAATGTTTTTCCATGGATACATCCTCGGGCTCCTGAAGAGTTGATCACGTTTTTTAATAAACGCGGACGGTGGCTGAGGCTAAGAGCTGGGCAATCCATTTTTAACGGCGGTGATTACGGTGAAGTAGCGTTAATTTTGTCTGGTTTAGGAGCATATTCTTACTCCGATATCTTAGGTGAACCGAGAATTTTTGGGCTGATCTTTTCCGGATGCTTAATGGGCAACATTGACGGAATGACCAGACAAGTGGTCAACGTTATTGATTACGCCGTTAGAGATACGGAGGTTCGGTATGTGAGCAGTTCAGCGTTTTGTGAGTATCTGGAAGCTCATCCCAAAATTGCAACTAAGCATACTTTGACCATTGTTCATGATCATGAATCAGACCTAGAAGGAGCTTTTGCAAATTACACGCTATCTTTGCCTGAGCGACTTCAAGTTCTTTGCCGGAGCTTATATGAGGCCGGAGCACAAAGAAAAGAGTTTAATCACGACGCCATCACGGAAGACGACAGGATTTATGCGCCGCTCCCTTATCGATTTACCACAGTTGAGTTTTCTCGGATTGTTGCGGCTCGGCGCCCCTCGGTTTCTTCCATTCTTAATGAATGGAAGAGGAACGGGATTATCTTGGTTCGAGAAGGTCGAATGTACGTAGAAAAAGTTTTTTTAAATTCAATTTATTCGTGGCATGAGAATGGGTCGAATCCGGGCGTACATATCCGAAAATCAAGAAAGAAAGTTAATTCGTCATCTTCCTGACGGATTAGAAATACCGTTTTTGAGGTGCGGATTAAAGTGTCAGCTACCTGACAGTCGAGGTAAGTAACACAGCGGATAATTTAATTAAATAAAAATGATTCACCACCCAACCTAAGGGACGAAAATGAAAAGAATCCTTCTCATCCTCTCGTTGATATTCGCATTTAATCCTGCATTTGCTGCAGTGGCAGATCAGCATAGTGCAAAAGGAATGCAGTGCGCTTCGTGTCACGGTTCTGAGAAACCTTCCTCAGCAAACATCAGTGAAGAAATCTGCATTAAATGTCATGGCGAAACACCGAATGGAAAGCCATTCAAATTCGAAGGCCATGAAGTTAAAAATATTCATGCCGGCCACTTCGATGCCTATGAATGCATGAAGTGCCATAAAGGACATCAGCCGAGCGTACTCGCCTGCAGCGAATGTCATAAAGGAGGAGCCGACATCAAGGTTCCGTAAATGTTCCGAATTTCTACTAAGCATTAAATAGGTTATTTCAAGGAGAAAAAAATGAGCGAAAAATTAAATATTTCCCGCCGTGCATTTATGAAGACATCAGCAGCGATGGCAACCGCAGCAGTTTCTTCAACAATTGCTCATGCCGGCGATATTCCTGCCAAATGGCAAGAACCCAAATGCACCGGTTGGAGCTGGGAAAAACCTGCACCGGAAATTGCTCCTGACCAAATCAAAAAGATAATGAACGTTGAGGTCGCCGTTATCGGTGCCGGCTTAGCAGGTTTTGCCGCGGCATTGAGCGCAGCCCAGGAAGGCGCTAAGACCGTTGTTATTGAGAAGACACGCAGCTGGTCTGCACGCGGCGGCCATATCACAGGCTTCGGTACACGATTGCAGAATGAATTAGGCGTCAAGATTGATGCACCCGAAATCGTACGCCGTTTGATTTCTTGGGGGCAGGGCCGTATGGACGAACGTCTTCTCTGGATGTTTGCACGCAAGTGCGGAGCCTGTGTTGACTGGGCCGAAGAATTGGCTAATAAGAACGGCGCTAAGATGACTCTTTGGGAAGGTTATTACAAAGGACCGACTTACACAGAATTCCCGGTTACTCATTTCTTTTACAACAAAGACGTCAGCCTTGACTATACCTATGGTAACTCTACCGGTATCGGCAACGTTGTAATCATGCCTATCTTCGAAAAAGAACTTAAGGCCTTGGGCGTTGATATCCTTTATCGCACACCTGCAGTTAGACTGATTCGCGGTGCAGACGGCCGAGTCACCGGCCTTATTTGCGGCAAGCCGGGCAACTACACACAGATCAATGCTTCTAAGGGTGTTATTCTGGCAACAGGCTGTTATGCCTCCAATGAAGAGATGCGCAAACGTTGGTCTCCGTATTCTCTCCGCGTAGATGCACAGATTTACTTCCCGACTAAATCCAATACCGGTGACGGCCATATCATGGCAATGCAGGTTGGCGGAGCAATGCAAAGAAATGACGATCATGCAGCAACCGTTCATTTGGAAGCAGGCCCGGCCAGCTACGGTTTCTTGCACGTTAACCAAAACGGCGAACGCTTCAAGAACGAAGACGTTAATACACAGTCCAAGTCCTGCTCTAAGGAACTGCAGCCTCACGGCGTTGCGTGGACTGTCTACGATGCTGATTGGCTTGACCAAGTGAAGTCTCAGGTTGACGGCAATATGGCCGGCGGCTTGTTCTATGGTCAAATGTGGCAGCCTTGGGGCGCCGGTTGGAACAAAGACGTTGAAAAAGCAACTCAAGACCAGCACATCAAAGACGGCAAGGTTGTCGTAGCCAATTCTCTCGACGAACTAGCTCAGAAGATGGGAATTCCGGCTGAAGGTTTGAAGAAGACAGTTGCCCGTTATAACGAATTGTGCGAAAAAGGCGTTGACGAAGACTTCGGAAAGCGCAAAGTCTTGATGACCCCAATCCTCAAGGCACCGTTCTATGCCGGCAAACTTTCCAGCTCTTTATTGGCAATGAGCGGCGGTCTCCATACTGATCCGTCACTGTTGGTCTTGGATGCTAACGACAAACCAATCGAAGGCTTGTATGTTTGCGGTGCAGCAGCCGGCGATTACTTCGGTTCCGGCGACTATCCGACAATCTGCCCGGGCATGAATCACGGTCGTTGCCTTACATTCGGCCGCTTAGCTGGCATTATGGCTGCCGGAGGCGATATTGATAAGTCGGTCAAATCTATGCAGTTTGAAGTTTAATTAATCTTGGTTAGTGTCTCACAGGTGAGGCACTTAAGAGATTTATCTAAAAGGCTAAGGGCGTTTGTTCTTGGCCTTTTTGCAATTGAGAACAAAGAGTTAGGGGCTACAATTGTTTGGAGTTGTGATCTTTTTTTTCTCTGACTCCGAGTAAATTGAATCACACAATCCGATAATTGAGGAACTTAGTTGGAAGTCATTGTTAATGCAGAGAAAAAAATGTTGACACTTAGATGTCGAGTTTTCGGGAAGTGATCTATCCAATCGATGGAATTGCATGCAAATAACGATTAATATCTTGGTTCTATCAAAAAGGATTGAACAGATGCAGCCTCAATTAGACACTTCTTCACTGCCGAAAATTCCTGAATGGAAAAAGGTAAAAGACTTCGAAGATATCATTTACGAAAAAAGTGATGAAGGCATTGCCAAGATCACGATTAATCGTCCGCAAGTCAGAAACGCTTTCCGTCCTCTGACCGTCAGAGAAATGGAACAGGCTTTGGCCGATGCCAGAGACGATGAAAATGTCGGCGTGATCATTTTGACCGGTCAAGGCAAAGATGCGTTCTGTTCCGGCGGAGACCAGAAGGTTAGAAGTACCGGAGGCTATGTTGGTTCCGACGGTGTACCTCGCTTGAACGTTTTAGATTTCCAAAGACAAATCAGAACTTGTCCGAAACCCGTTATTGCGATGGTTGCAGGATGGTGCGTAGGCGGCGGTCATGTTCTGCACATGATTTGCGACCTGACTATCGCGGCGGACAACGCCAGATTCGGTCAGACAGGTCCTAAGGTCGGCTCTTTTGACGGCGGTTGGGGTGCTTCCTATATGGCCAGGATCGTTGGGCAGAAGAAGGCTCGTGAAATTTGGTTCTTGGCTCGCTTCTACGATGCTAAAGAAGCTTTGGACATGGGATTGGTCAACAAGGTTGTCCCGTACGAAGATCTTGAAGCTGAAACCGTTCAGTGGTGCAGAGAAATTCTTGCCAATTCTCCGCTTGCCATCCGCTGCTTGAAGTCTGCTTTGAATGCTGACTGCGACGGACAGGCCGGTTTGCAGGAGCTGGCCGGAAATGCGACATTGCTTTTCTACATGACTGAAGAAGGAAAAGAAGGTAAAGAAGCTTTCTTGGAAAAACGCCGTCCTAACTTCAAGAAGTTCCCTCGTCTCCCGTAAACTCTGTTTCATGACACTCGACCTTTTATCTGTCAGGAGAGCAGCAGAGGAGTTTCCACAGCGTTTGGCTATTAGAAGGAGCCTCGCTGACGGGGGAGACTTGTCTTTTTCTCAACTGGCAGAATTGGTTGAACAACGAATTGCTGAGATTGAAGAAGAAGGGCGTACTAAGATTTATCCTTTAGTCGTCCATCCTAATACGGATTCGTTGGTGTCCGTATATGCTCTGTTAGAGCTGCACATTCCGATTCTTGTGCTTCATCCGTCCCTTACTGAGACTGAAAAGCAAAGGTTCTTGGCTCAAGTCGATACTTTCACGGATCCGCTTCCGGAAGACACTGCAATTATTGTTTTTACTTCCGGAACAACCGGTAAGCCCAAAGCGACTATTCTGACGAGAAAAGCTCTCATTAGCAGTGCTCAATCAAGTGCCAAGAATATTCCTTTGGAAGAAGGAGACGTTTGGCAGCTGAGTATTTCACCGGCCCGAATCGGAGGCTTTTCAATAGTCAGCCGCAGTTTGATTGCCCGCACAGCAATCTCTTTTGCTCCTAAATTCTCTGCTAAGGCTTATACGGAGAGCTGGGATAGGGATGGAGTTACTTTGTCGTCTATCGTTCCTACAATGCTTATAAAGGTCCTGGAGGATTGTCCTGAGTGGCGCCCGAATAAAAACTTTAAGACCTTCTTGGTTGGGGGAGCTGCTACTTCTGACAAAGCACGAAAACTGGCTTTTGAACGCCATCTTCCTCTCGTGATGACTTACGGCATGACTGAGACCGCGAGTAACGTTGTCAGTACGCCTTTTGAGATGAGATACTCCATCACCAAAGGCAACGGCAAAATCAATCCCGGGGCCGAGATAAAAATCGTTGACGGCCGCCTATTGATAAGAGGACCGATGCTCCTTGAGGGTTATTGGGGAAGAGAAACTAAGGACGAAAACGGATGGTTTGATTCCGGAGATTTAGGTCACATCGACGAAGAAGGTTACGTCTATGTCAAAGGACGAGCGAAAGACGTTATCCTTTCCGGCGGAGACAATGTGTACCCGCAGGAAGTTGAAGAGGCACTGGAGAACATTCCGGGTATTAAGCAGGCTTTGGTTCTCGGTAAACCGGACGAAACTTGGGGAGCTATCGTTACAGCACTTCTTGTTCCTGAGGATAAGGGCAGGAAGCCCGAAGCAACGGACATTATTTCAGGTTTGTCCAACGTACTTGCAACCTATAAGTCCCCTAGACTTATTTCCTGGGTTCCGCAGCTCCCTGTCAATGCTTCAGGCAAACTAAACCGCAGGCCCAAGGTTCTTGAAGGACTGACTTTTGAAGTTCTTCACTACACCGCCAAAAATAAATAAGGCCTGCATTCCACAGGCCTCATCGCTAACGTATCAGCTTATTTTTTCTCGGTTTCAAGAGGAACCGGAACGAAGATTCTTTGACCTTTTCTGTCAATCAGAAGAGGAATGGAAGTACCGGCTTTTTCCAATACTTTCTTTAAATCGTCAGCGGTCTTAAGTTTCTTGCCGCCTGCGCTGAGAATGATATCTCCGGTTTGAATACCGGCTTCTGCAGCAGGGCCTTCAACGGTGTCAACAACAATACCGGAAGAATGCTTTTTCTTTTCCAGATCATTGAGCGGGCGTGTAGACAGTCCTAAACGATCAACGGAAGAGTTAGACGGTGCTGTGTTCTTGAAGTTAAGTTTGCCGTCTACAGGCATTTCATCGACAGTCATTGTTAATTCAGTCGGTTTGCCTTCTCGGAGGACGATAACCTTCACCTTTGAACCCGGCTTGGTTGCGGCGACAGCTTGAGAAAGCTTGGCCATTTCGTCAATCTTCTGGCCGTTGAATTCAATGATGACATCTCCTTCTTTCATACCGGCTTTTTCTGCAGGGCCTTTCTCTTCAATCTGAACGACTAAAGCACCCTTTTCGTCTTTCAATCCGAAGCTTTTAGCCAATTCAGGAGTCATGGCTTGCATCATTACGCCGATTCTTCCTCTGGAGACTTTTCCGTCTTTGATCAGCTGGTCTTTGATTTGGATTGCTAAGTCAATAGGAATCGCAAAAGACAAGCCCATGAAGCCGCCCGAGGTGGAGAAAATCTGAGAGTTGATGCCGATAACCTCACCTTTCATATTGAAGAGCGGACCGCCGGAGTTTCCGGGGTTAACAGCCACGTCAGTCTGAATAAACGGTACGAATTGATCATCCGGCAGATTACGGCTTTTAGCTGAAACGATACCGGCTGTGACGGTGTTGTCTAAACCGAATGGCGCTCCAATAGCGGCAACCCATTCACCGACTTTAACCTTATCAGAGTTTCCGATTTTGACGGTAGGGAGGTCTTTAGCATCAATCTTGATGACTGCTACGTCCGTCTTTTGATCGCTGCCGATGACTTTGGCCTTGAGTTTTCTTTTATCTGTGAGATGAACGGTGAGCTCATCTGCACCGTCAACAACGTGATGGTTGGTCAGAATATAGCCGTCAGGAGAAATAATGAAGCCTGAACCCTGGCCGTGTCTTTCGGGAGTGCCAAAGCTTGGGAAATCATCGCCGAACGGGAAGGGGAAGCCGAATTTTCTTAGTTCTTCGAACGGATCTTGACCTCTCGGACGTTTGTTTTTGGTAACTTTCTTGGCTTTTTTGAGTGTTTCGATGCTGACAACTGCCTTGCCGTTATCTTCCACTAACTTAGAGAAATCAGGTAAAGCTGCAATCAGTTGAGTCGGGGTGACTTCCTGAGCGTTTGCAGCAGGAAGAAGAGTATTTAGAGCCGCTGCTGAGGAAAAAACGAAGGAGAATGCAACAGCAGAAGCAACGAGTGATCTTTTAAGAGAAGTAGAAGTCATAATGATTTTGCTCTTCTAATTTGTAAAAAGTTCTGTCGTTTCATCATTAATAAAATTCCTTAAATTTAGCTTAAAAGAAACCGGCTCTCTGTAAATAATAACATCACTGTTTAATCACATTACTGCTCTAAATGATAAAAAAAGAAAATGCTGAAAAAATTGCTCCATGAACTAAAGAAAGGCGGCTTTTTTTACTTCATTAATTTCTTCGGTAAGTTCTATCCTTAAGCATTTGAGTAATCGTTGGCAAGCCTCGGAGAGAGGGTGCCCAGGGCGGAACACCAAAATACCAGAAAAATTAATTTTTATCTCAAGAGGTTTGACGACAATCCCAGAATTTAAAAAGTGATGAGCTGCTATCGGACTGACAAGTCCCATCCCAAGTCCTTGTTGGGCCATTACGCAGATAGTTAAAGAATATGGAGTTTCTGCAACAACTTTTAGAGAGTTAAATCTTTCACCTAAAACCTCTGAGAGCTGTTTTTGAGAGCTATCTTCCGGACTCAAGGAAAGAAAGGGATATTCTAAAAGTTGTTCAATCGTAACTTCTTTTTCTTTTGCGAGAGGATGATTTTGATGCATAACTAAAACCCCTTCTTCTTTAAATAAATGAGAATGTTCTAGTTTTTCATAAGGCATCTCGTCTGCCATTAGTCCGAAATCAGCAAGTCCGGCCGAGACCTGTTCATAGACCTCCTTTGAACTTAACACCTTTAAAGAGAGAAAGATGTTTTCTTTATCCATATTAAAACGCTTGAATACTTTTGGAAGAAAGACATTCCCAAGAGCAGGAAAACTCGCAACAGTAATCGAGCCTTCATTAAGTTGCTTAAGAGAATGAAGTTTATGAGTGAGGGTATCGATGCCAATAAAGTATTTATAAACGTCGACTAAAAAAGCTTTGGCTTCTCTTGTGGGAACTAATCTACCGCGAACACGATGAAAAAGCAGGACGTCAGCTCTTTCCTCGAGTTTCCGGATGGCCTGACTGACTGCAGGTTGAGATATTCGCAATTTCTCTGCCGCCTGTTTAGTACTTCCTGTTTGCATCACCAGTCTGAAAATTTCAATTTCTCTATGCATATTCAATCTTATAAGTTTTACTTATAGCCTAAATAATTTTAGCTGTTGATCATGCCCCCTTTGTTATTTATCTTAATTTATGTTGAATCTCACGGAGGAAAACATGAAGCAGTACCACGACACCAAGGGCAATCCCTTTGCCAGCCTTTCTCCAGCGGTTTGGAGAGCTTCCACAGTTGTTTTTGATAACTTTGAGGACTTTGTGGCAAGGAAATCTAGGCAACCAGACGGTTATAGTTACGGACTGACCGGAACGCCAACAAACAGAGAACTGGAGAGAGCAATTGCAGAATTAGAAGGAGCTAAGCATTGTGTTGGCTTCCCTTCGGGGCAAGCAGCTTTAATGGCTACAGTGATGGCCTTTGTTCGCGGAGGAGATCATCTCCTAATATCTGAGTCATGTTATGGAGCGTTAAAAACCTTTGGAAAAAAATGGCTCAGCCAAATGGGAGTAGACGTTGAATTTTTCCCTCCGGCCATTGGAGGCGAGATCCAAAAGTTTTTGAAAACCAATACAAAAATGATCTGCATGGAGTCTCCCGGTACTGTAACGATGGAGATGCAAGATGTCGATGCAATAACATCCATTGCTAAAAGAAATGACATCCTGACAATGATTGATAATACATGGGCGAGTCCTCTGTTCTTTAAACCTTTGGAACATGGGGTAGATTTTTCAATAGAGTCCGGCACCAAAATGTTTGGGGGTCATTCGGATTTATTGTACGGATCGGTAAGCCTTAATAATTTTGATCAATATTCAGTTTTACGTGAAACTCAAAGTATTTTGGGATTAAATTGTTCTCCAGAAGACTGTTTTTTAGTACTTCGCGGAATGGAGACTTTCGAGTTAAGACTGCGCAAACAAAGCGCATCTACACTCAAAATCGCATATTGGATAAGTCAACAGCCTCAAGTAAAAAAACTTTTTTATCCACCCTATGAAGGAGATCCGGGCTACCCGCTCTGGAAAAAACAATTTACTGGATCAGGTCCTCTATTTTCTTTTTCTTTCGCCGAGGATAACGAAAAAGCTATAGCCGCATTTTTCAACAACCTAAAAATGTTCTCTATCGGAGCGAGCTGGGGAGGCACACGCTCTCTTATTGGTTTTTATCCGGCATCTCTCCAGAAGGCCAGAGAGTTTTCACCTACACAAGATGCTCTTGTAAGAGTTGCTATCGGCGTTGAAGACCCTCAGTTGTTAATTAATGATTTAAAAAATGCCCTTCTGGCCTGGGAGTCTGCACTCTAAAACCATTGAGTGACATTTTTACTTGAAGGTGGAAAATTATGCTAACTGTACTATTACTGCAGCTCGTTGTTGTCGTGGCCTGTATTTTGATTGGATCAAGGTATGGAGGGATTGCTTCCGGCCTTTTTGGAGGGTTGGGACTTGCGATTCTTGTTTTCTTATTTGGTCTTAAGCCGGGATCGCCTCCAATCAATATTGTATTAATTATTTGCGCCATCATTTCTCTTTCCAGTGCGCTCCATGCTGCTGGAGGTTTGGACTATTTGGTTGGGATTGCTGCAAAAATATTGAGAAACAACCCCAAACGCATAACGTATATGGCACCGTTGGTAACTTGTTTTTTCTCTTTGCTTTGTGGTTCGTCTTACGTAGCTCTGGCTGTATTTCCCATAATCGTGGAAATTGCCTATAAAGAAGGAATTAGGCCAGAGCGCCCGATATCCATGGGACTATTGGGAGCAACGCAGGCTTTGACGGGAAGCCCAATGAGCGCAGCAACCGCTGTTTTGGTTAGTGTGCTAGCCGTGTATGGAGTTACTCTAGGGCAGGTGATGCTTGTTTGTATACCCTCGGTTGTCTGCGCCTTAATGCTAGCCGCTTTTGTTGTATCTCATCATGGGGTGGAGTTAGATAAGGACCCTGAATTTATTCGTAGGCGTGATAGCGGAGAGTTAGCTCCTCCCGCAGAAGTCAAATTTGAGGCAATTAAGCCGAAAGCAAAGATAGCAGTAGGTGTATTTATTGCTGCTATTGTAGTTACAGTACTTCTCGGATCCTTCCCCTCTTTGTTGCCAACTTGGGAAGTAGGAGGAAAAGTAACCCGTCTTTCTATCCCGTTTACCATCAGTTTGGTGATGTTTTCTTTTGCGGCCCTGATGATTCCTCTCTGTGAAATTAAACCAGGAAAGATCATACAATCCTCAATCTTTAGTTCAGGGATGATGGCGGTTATAAGTCTGTTTGGCGTAGCTTGGATGTGCGATACTTTCTTTAGCAACAACAAGGGTACTTTTATAACTTTTTACCAAACCTATTTTTCGGACTCTGTCTGGCTCTATGCAGTTGGGTTTTTTATCATCTCCTTCCTAATCGCTAGTCAAGGAGCAGCAACAACGATTGCGATGCCGCTAGGAGTCACTTTAGGTATCCAAGCACCATATTTGCTTGCCTTATTTCCGATAGCGAATGGCAGTTGGTTCTTACCGATCAGCGGAAATATGTTTGCTGCTATCGCAATGGATAGAACCGGGACGACAGGAATCGGGAAGTATTTGCTAAATCATAGTTTCATCCTTCCGGGAGCTATTACTTGCTTTGGCTCAGTGTTTTTTGCATTCATTCTTATTAACTTATTCTTTTAGTTATAAAAGTTAAAACAGAGATTGGTAAATTAAAGTTTGCTCAGCTTGTCTTTCTCCTAGGCAGTTGCTTTTTTTTCCAACTGCTTAGGAGTTTGGGTGCTATAGCTAAAACAGCGTAGAGCTACCGTCCAAAGAACTCACCGATTCATGCAAATAAGGTCGGCAGATAAAAGTCGTTTTGAAAAGTGCCTCTTTAAGATCTCCTTCAAGTTCTGCCCAAAGCATCTATATCCCCGTATTGGATGAAAAAAGTTTCTTAGCAGGCAACTAAAAATTAATATCAGAGATATAGACATTTTTAAAGAGAGGCTTAAATTGAAAAAAGTTGCTTGTCTGCTGGCTGCAGCAATGCTTTGCCTAGGTTTGACCGCTTGCAATACCGTTAAGGGTGTAGGGCAGGATGTTTCCGCAGTTGGCGGCGATATCGATTCAGCTGCTACAGCAGTTCAAAATAAGATGTAATACGTTTTAGTCCGAACAATTAACTTATCCGAAAGGAATTATTATGAAAAAGTTTGGAATTACAGCAATTCTCGTTGCATTCGTTCTTGCTATCGCAGGGTGCAATACTGTGAAGGGCATTGGTAAAGACGTCTCCGCTGCCGGAGAAGGAATCAATAAAGGCGCAACCGCAGTATCCAATAAATTCTAGAACTAGTTATCAGAGTATTCGTCGTCAGCTTCGTCCTGATTTTCTGATCTCTGTTTTTGGGTCGCGGGAAATGAAATCTTAAAGGTGATACCTTTCCCGTCGAGACCGTCTTCTAGCGACGGTTTGCCGCCGTGCAGTTCTGCAACTCGTCTGACAATTGCCAGACCGATGCCGGTTCCCGGGATTGTTTTTGTTCCCTCGGCACGATAGAACCTTTCAAAAATTCTTGCTCTTTCGGCCTCCGGGATGCCGGGACCGTCGTCTGAGACTTCAACAATACCGTTACCATTCTCGATACCGGTCGCGATTCTGATGTGGCCCCCTTCCGGTGTATATCGAATGGCGTTATCGCACAGATTCGTGATCATGAGCTGTAAAGCGTCTTTATTGCCGAAAACAATCGCTTTGCTTTTTTCGAGAGTTGAAATCTCAATGCCTTTCTGTTCAGCGACTACGCTGATTTCATCTTGAATGCTTGTTGCCAATGCATGAAGGTCTAGTGGCGCCATAGGCTTTTCGGAATTGTCCGGATCCAAACGCGCCATCGTCAGCAACTGGGTTACAAGACGGGTTGCTCTTTTAATGCCTTCTTTTAAGCGTCCGAATGCTTTTGCCTTTGCTTCTTCGGTCTTAGCTCTTTCTGCTAGTTGAATTTGAAGATTTAGTGCCGTAAGGGGCGTCCTCAACTCATGGGCAGCATCGGATGCGAAACGGCTTTGCAGTTTGAAGCTGTCGGATAGACGAGCAAGCAAGTCGTTCAAAGAATTTACCAAAGGGGCTAACTCTACGGGCATCCCCTTCATAGAAAGAGGTTGCAGGGAGGTAGGAGAGCGCCTGGCGATAGCCCGGGAGGCTCCCTCAAGGCTCGAGAATCCGTGACGGATGAAAATCCATAGAATCAAAGCGATCACCGGAACGGCTACTATCAGGGGAATAAGGATAGGTTTGGCGGTTTTAATGGCGACTTCGCTTCTTAGAACAGCTGGCTGAGCCACTTCCACAATCTGCCCTGTTAGGTTTTGAGAGGTATAGAGCCGCCATGGTCTGCCGTCTATGAGGATATCTGAAAAACCAGTCCTCTCAGCTATCGGCAGCTTCTCCATATTGCGGGAGATAAAGGTCATTCCACTGATGGGATCATGAATTTGTACCACCAGACTATCATCGGCAGGCAGAAGAGCTCCTTTTTTTAGAAAAGGGATCTCTCCGCTGTGGATGGAGTTGAGCGAAAGCGCAACCTGCTTTAAGGAATTGTCCAGGAGCCTGTCGACCTGCTGTTGAACGGCAAAATAGGTCGCAATACCTTCACAGAAGGTACTGAATAAAAGAACGACAATAACGGACGCCAGAAGCCGTTTTCGGATGGAGAACAATTAGGTCTCCAGAATATAGCCGACGCCTCTGACAGTTTTAATGCTGTCTTCCGAGAGTTTTTTCCGCAAGTGGTGAATATGAACCTCAATAGCATTAGAGCCAATCAAGGAATCATAGTTGTAAAGTTTTTCTTCCAACTGAGCGCGAGAGAGAACAATGCCCTTTCTTTCGGCCAGAGCAAAGAGCAGAGCATATTCTTTGCTCGACAGGATGATAGATTGTCCGTCAAATAAAACTTCACGGGTGGTAGGATTAATTGTTAAACGACCTCTTTCGATGATTGGATCTGCACGTCCTGCCGAGCGTCTCAGAAGAGCTCTGACACGAGCATTTAATTCGTCTAAATCGTAAGGCTTGATGAGGTAATCATCGGCTCCGGCATCGAGACCTTCAATTTTGTCATTAACGGTATCTCGGGCGGTTGTAATGAGAACCGGTGTATGGTTTTTCTTGCGTCTCATATCTTTTAAGACATTAAGTCCGTCCTTGCCCGGGAGACCAAGATCAAGAATTACGATTCCGAATGAAGTGGTATCCAGAGCGATGGTTGCAGAGCCCCCGTCCTTCACCCAGTCAACGGCATAGCCTTCCGATTTGAGCCCGTCGACGACAGCCTCACCGATCATTTCATCGTCTTCAACCAATAGAACGCGCATAGTTTTCTCCAAACATCATTTCGTGATTATCTCATGATGGTGAGACGATGGCGATCTTAATTACTAATTAGTGAAATTGTCGTCTGTTTGAAAAATAAGACAATTTGATCTTCTCTTGGGCGCCTTTTGATTTGTGGAAGGCTGCAACATTTCAGGAAAAAGGCCTCGTCGCTCTTTATCCCTATTGTGGATCTCGGAGAATGTCTTCACCTGGTTTTAATTGATAACAAGCTTTTGCGTACTTTTCTTAAAAAGTGCCTAAAATCTCGTTCCTAAAAATACCTGTTATAAGAAAGCTCGAGAAATTTTTGGTGTTTAATAAAACCTTGGATTCAATGGAGTAAGCCATGTCCGATTATCAAATGATGAACCAACAGCAGCCGAACTTTCAGCAGCAGCCTAATTTTCCGGTTAATCAGGTTCCTCGCAATTTAGTTACCGTTACGCAGATAGTATATTTTCTGCACGGCCTTTCCATTGTGCTCGGAGTTTTTTCCGGAGCTTCTATTGCTACTGCATTCGTATTCGGTTGGCCGTCTATTATTGCCGTCATCATTAACTACGTCAAAAGAGGCGATGTGCAAGGAACGTACCTCGCCAGCCACTTCACTTGGCAGATTAGAACGTTCTGGTATGCGTTCTGGTGGATTATCTTTGTTTGGGTCGTCGGCTTCTTCTTAGCCTTCATCCTCGTTGGATTAGCCGTGTGGTTCATCGGTTTTATTGTTCTGGGTATTTGGGTGTGCTACCGCATTATTCGCGGCTGGTTGAGATTGTCTGATGGCCTGCCGATGCCAATCTACTAGTAAGCGGTTACTTACTTTGACGTATCAAGGATTGAAAAAATGGCCGGTTGGCAGTAAGTACCAATCGGCCATCGTGTATTGAGCTTACGAATGCTAGCGATTTAGGATTTTTCAGCAGGCTATTTGCTCAGAGAGTGCTTAGAAAAATTTCATCGGACTTTGAGCCAAGATAACTCCCCCACAGACAATTACCAGAGGCCAGGCGACCAGGGGAGAAAAAATCACTCTTAGAATGCGGTTGTTTGGAACGAAGCCAACGCCGTAGACGAAGCAGAAGCTCATGCCTAACATCAAGCCCACCAACCAGCCATGAGGAACCGAGTGCATGTCCGTCGAAATGATTCTTGGGAACACGATAATGGTGCCGGCAATGGCTAGTGCAAGTAAAAAAGAAAGTATTCTCATTCTTATCTGAAAAAGAAAATAATGCCCGGCTTGCACCGGGCCTGTTCCAAATTATTTGTCGTTATCGATCTTTGTTGTGAAGTTTGCTGAGCCCCAGATCATGAGTACTAAGCAAGCCAACCATAAAAAGTAGATCATTATTTACTCCTTCGAGAGCCCCGAGGGGCTCATTCCTTAATTAGTACAAGTTCTTAGAGTTATCTTGGATAGCCTTCGGTGTAAGCTTGCCGCTCAATACTTTGTATGCCCAGCCGGTGTAAAGAAGAACAATCGGCAGGAAAATCAAAGTAACGCAGAACATGACGAACAATGTTGTGTGAGAGCTTGTGCAGTCCCAGGCTGTCAAAGAAGAAGCCAGGTTTGTTGAGGACGGCATCAAGAACGGGAACATTGCTGCGAGCGGAGTAAATACTGTACCGATCATTGCTAAAGAAGAGCAGATGATGGCCCAGCCGGCTTTCTTGCCGCTGATAAACAGGGAAGACAGCACGCCGCCTGCAACAGCAAGAACAGGAAGGATCCAGAGCACAGGATACTTAGCAAAGTTGGCAAACCAGGCACCCTCCTGAATCTCAACGGTCTTGTTGAGCGGATTCGGGAGCATTGCAGGATCAATGGCGGATGTGATGACATAACCCTTGATTCCGAAGTAGACCCAAATGCCTGCCAAGATGAACAAGATTGCATAGAGGAAACCGGCAATCTGAGAGCACTTGGCAGCTTTACTTTGCAAATCTCCCACAGATCTCAAAACAAGGTAGTTTGCACCCTGAGAAATGAAGATGCAGATAGAGACAATGCCGCAGAGAAGGGCAAACGGATTAAGGAGTGCCCAGAAGGAACCAGTGTAGAAGCTACGCAGGTTATCGTCGAAGTGGAATGGGACGCCCTGAAGAAGGTTGCCGAAAGCTACACCGCAAACGATTGGAGGTACAACGCTGCCAACGAACAACAACCAGTCCCAAGTGCTTCTCCAAGTGGTGTTTTCCACTTTGCTTCTGTAGTCAAAACCAACCGGTCTGAAGAACAGAGCGAAGAGGACCAACAACATTGCCCAGTAGAAACCGGAGAAGGATGTTGCGTAAATCAGCGGCCATGCAGCAAAAATAGCACCGCCGCCGGTAATGAACCAAACTTGGTTGCCGTCCCAGTGAGGGGCAACCGCATTGATCATGATGCGTTTTTCATCGTCGTTTTTTCCGAGGAACGGCAATAAGGTACCGATACCCATATCCTGGCCGTCCATAATGGCGAAGCCGGCAAGGAGAACCCCGATAAACAACCACCATATAACTTTTAGTACTTCATAATCTAACATTTATGTACCCTCCTTACTTGGCAGCCTTGGCAGCTTGTTCGTGGTGATAGGCGCCTGTTCCCAAAGAGCTAGGACCTAATTTAGCGAAACGAATCATCAACCAAGCTTCAACAATGAGCAAGCCGGTGTAAAGAATAACCAGGCTGGCTAATGAACCCCAGACTGAACCTACAGACAAGGAAGAAACAGACAAGTGGGTCGGGAGAATTTCCCAAATTGTCCATGGCTGTCTGCCGTATTCAGCAACGAACCAACCTGCTTCGCAAGCAAGCCAGGGTAATGGAACGGAGATGACGGCCAATTTAAGAAGCCAATGCTTCTTATCGATAACTCTCTTGTATGCATACCAAAGAGAGAGACCGAAGATGAAAATCAAAGCAACGCCGACGCCAGCCATCAAACGGAATGCATAGAACATTGCGTCGATAGAGTATGGGATGGAATCGTTAGCAGCTTTTTGGATATCTGCTTCAGTAACCTTAGCGGGGTCGTTCTGATATTTCTTAGTCAACAGTCCGAAGCCAAGATCTTTCTTGTGCTGTTCAAAGAGAGCTTTGACTTCAGCGTTATTCGGATCTTTTCTGAGCTGTTCAAGAGCGCCGACAGCGACTACGCCGCTAGCAATCTTGACCTTATTTTCAGCAATGATTTCTTTAAGGCCCGGAACTGTCTTATCGAAGCTGCGGGTTGCAAGAATACCGGCGAGATAAGGAACTTTGATTTCGAAAGTATTCTCTTGCTTTTCAGGATCAGCAAAAGCGACTAAAGCCATTGCAGCCGGAGCAGGTTCAGTTTCCCACATACCTTCCATAGCAGCTAACTTAGCCGGCTGGTCTTGAGCTGCTAAATAGCCGGATTCGTCACCTTGCCAAGCGGCAAGCAATGAAGCACAGAAGCCAAAGCAGGCAGCAACACGGAAGCTGCGTTTTGCGAAGTCAATGTCACGGCCTTTGAGCAAGTACCATGCGGAGATTGCCAAAACGAAAGCAGCACCGGTGGCGTAGCCGGCAGTAATGGTATGGAAGAACTTTGTCTGAGCCCATGGGCTGAGAATGACTGCGAAGAAGTCATTCATTTCCATACGCATTGTCTGATAAGAGAAGCTGGCACCGGCAGGGTATTGCATCCAACCGTTAGCAACAAGAATCCACAGAGCGGAAAGGTTGGAGCCTAATGCCATGAGGATAGTACATAAGAAGTGAGTGCCTTTCTTGACTTTATCCCATCCGAAGAAGAATAGGCCGATGAAAGTGGACTCTAAGAAGAAAGCCATTAAGCCTTCAATAGCAAGAGGAGCACCGAAAATGTCCCCTACATAGTGAGAATAGTATGACCAGTTAGTACCGAATTGGAACTCCATGGTAATACCGGTTGTGACACCCAAGGCAAAGTTAATACCAAATAACTTGCCCCAGAATTTCACCATGTCTTTGTAGACTTGTTTCCCGGTCTTTAGGTAGCAGGCTTCCATTGCTACCAAAATCATCGAGAGACCCAAAGTTAGTGGGACAAAAAGGTAGTGATACATCGCGGTCGCCGCAAATTGCAGGCGCGACAGATCAACTAGTTCTGTTGAGAGCATATTCCCTCTCCTTTTTCGTTATTAATTAAAGAAGTGTTAATAGAAGTATTTCTGGAAAGAATACCTGCGCTTACGGCTTCAGGAGTCTGCTCGGTTTTGGTATCAGGTCCGAAGAAGACAAAACATATCGCAGCAATAATTGCAAGCTTGCAGCCGATGACTGCAGAAAGCTCCCATATAAGCTTTTTATCGTTCTTTTTCATAAAGCGGTAAAAACAGGTTCCAATGTAACAATGAATTTCAATTCGTTATATTACCTATTGCAATAAGTGTAATAGGAAAAAATGTTCTGAATGGGATCATGGACTTGTGATATTTGGATTCGGTGCCGGAACATCATCGCCCTCCTCCCAAGGAAGGGGTAATAATGCCATAAAAGCAAAGAAAATCAAGGCCACAGCGACAACGAGCCACTTCCAGAGTTTTTTCTTTTCTCGAGAGTCCATAGTGAAATACAAACGAATTAAAAAAAGTGGAAAAAGAGACGTGAATAGTACAACGGACACCTATCCCATTGTCCCATGAGGAAAAGAATATACACAATAAAAAACTCTCGATTTCCGTTCGAACTTATCTTGGGAAATCGAGAGTTATATGCTTAAAAATTAAAACTTGTTATTCTTCAGCGGTTTTCGCTTTTGTTCTTCTGGTTCTCTTTGGTTTTGCCGTTGTGTCTTCGGCCGCAGCAGCCGTTTTCCTAGGGGCCCGTCTGCGAATAGGACTTTTTGCCGGAGCAGCAACCTTTTTCAGAGCCGGATTTTTCGGCTGAGAGCTGGCGGTCATAGCCGGATCCTTGAAAGTCGGAGCTCTCAAAATTTCAACAGGCTTTTCCGGCTCTTCAACCTCGACTTTAACTTCCTGTTGAACTTCCTCTTCATCCTTACCCATCGGAATGCGGACAATGGGAGGAGGTGCTTTAGCTTCTTCCTCCGTGATTTTCCAGAGTTCAAGAAGTTCTTTTTGTGTCGGTGCCGGAGTTGTTTTTACGCGTTCTCTTCTGGCAGCAACGGAATCACGAACGATTTTTTCGAGGCTGTCGAGAGGAATACGGTTAAGATCATCAAAACAAATGGCACTGCGGTCAGCCAAAACGCCCTTCACACTGTCTTTATAGTTTTCAACAACAGAAGGTTCAGCAATGAAAAGGGTCATTGTTTTTTCTGTTGATTCAAGGGCGAAAAGAGGACCATGAAGTTCATAAAAAGCGAGCCCATATCTCATGCTTTCGCGGACGCCTCTAGCCGAACGTCTAATCATACTGCAGACGCGAGCCATGGCAACACGCCGATCGGCAGGTAATTCTCTAAGATAACCTCCTACAGTCGTGGCTTTGAGCTCCATTAAATTCCTCCATGAACGACATATCTTTAGACAAACTATTATTATAACTCATTTATCTAAAACGGTTTTTTACCATTTTGGCTGTGAGCGCCGATTGTTCGGTCTTCGCAAAGGATTTACGCCGTAAAAGTCACGTATAGATGACGTTTTTGCAACTCATCAAAAAGAAAGCAAAATTTTTAAAACGATTCCTGTGATTAATCCACTAAATCCTTAGTAGTTCAATTAGAGTTGCGGAAAGTTACGAGCTTTTAGGTAAAGAGAGTATTTTCTTTTTGTCAATATAACTTTTTGATCTTAGACGCGAAGATTTCGTTCTTGGATTTTTATGGAAGAAGGGCCTCCTCCTGTCCCAGGATTTTTAGCCTCGGATCAAAGCAGGAAAACTAAGAGCAAGACCGTCTTTAGTGAATAAAAATGATGCTTTTTGCCAAGAGGTCCTCCAGCCGTTTTACGGAGGCCGTAATTTTTTCTCTAGCTCCACCAAACATTTCCTGTCTCTTCTTTAATCGTTTCGGTATAACCTCCTGTTTTTCTGTCTTGATTTGAAATGACCTATCTAATAATCTGAAACAGCCCCCGTTAAGAGTGTCTTAGGCAAGCTTAGAGAGGGGAGGTGACAGAAAAGATAAAAATAGTAAAATTAGTAAAATAATTTTACAAGGGTAATTTAAATACCCCGCACTGTTTTTAGAGCAAAAGGCACTAACTCCGAGGAGTGAAGCTGGTGCTGGTACTTATTTACTCCAGAACTTTACAGTCCCAACATGCAAGAAAATTATTCTTTAAAGCCGAGCAATGTGTTGCTGTCTAATTGGCAAAATCATCCCAATTTTTCTAATGAAGAAAATTCCAATTCCATTACCAAATTAAAGAAAACTTATGTGGGAATCGACTTTGGTACTTCTACAACTGTAGTATCCGTTCTTGCACAAGATTCTCGGCTTTCATGGTGTCCGGTCTCACTTCAGATAGAGCAGTCTTTACCAGATGGAGGAACGGAGGAAGATACTATCGTTAGCTCGGTACTTGCGTGGAAGGATTCGCGGCTTTACTTCGGTCTTCCCGCTTATAAAATCAAGCAGAGATATAGAAGTGGAGCAGGCAAAACTCACTTTTCATCATTTAAAATGGGTTTGGGAGTAAGTGTAGGCTCGACATATCCTAAAACAAGCTTGTCTGAAGGTAATGGTCATGGTGTCATTATTGAGACGGCGAAGGACGCTACTAGAGAGTTCTTCAAACTTTTAGTCCCTCAAATTACTAAGGCTTTGGTTAAAAACGGTCTCCCTCCTGTTGCAGAGTATGGAATTACGGTTCCAGCCTCATTCCAGGCGAACCAAAGGAAAGAGCTGCAGGAAGCCCTGGCAGATGCTGGGATTGCTATATCGGAAAGCTGCTTTATTGATGAACCTAATGCGGCTCTCCTAAGTTATTTATTCCAAAGCTCTACGGGTCAGGAGGATCCTCTTCTAAAGAATGCCTTGGAGAGAGGACCAGTTAATATCTTAGTCTTTGATTTCGGAGCAGGCACTTGTGATATTTCTATATTAAAAATTTCGCAAGGAATACAATCCGGACGCCCTCAATTAGTTTCTCAAAACCGTGCAATCTCCCGCTTTACAGCGTTAGGGGGTGACAATATAGATCGAGCTATCGCTAAGCAGTTCCTTTATCCTCAGCTGATAAATGGCAGAGAAAATATTGAACTAACCCAAAGTGTTATTAATGGCACAATCATTCCCGATCTCCTTCCTGTTGCCGAAAAATTGAAAATTGCATTTTGCGAGTGGATGACAAGAATGGATATTTCGACTCTTGATGAGTTAAAGGATCGGGAACATGTAATTACTGAAAGACCGTATAAAACAAAGATTTCCCAGGAAGAGGTGATTCTCTCCCGACCTTCTCTGTCAGCGCAAGAATTTGCTGAAGTAATGTCTGGCTTTACTGGAGACTGGAACGAAGAAGAGTCGGAAGAGTCAGACCATGTTTACTCGCCGGTTGCAGATGCGCTCTCCAAAGCAGGAATGGAATCAGATGAACTTTTTGGAGTATTGTTTATTGGAGGAAGTTGCGGCAATCCTTTAGTTGTGAGAAGCATCATGGACAATTTGCCAGGAAACGTAAAGGCAATTGTTCCTGAGGATTTGCGGTGTCATGTTTCACAAGGAGCGGCAATTCACTCTACCTCGTACCACGGCTTCAATCATGATCTAATACAACCTATCACTTCAGAGCCCATTTGTCTCATAACTAAAGGCGGACAACTTAAGACGTTAATCAAAGCCTCAACTCCTTTACCGTCTACTTCCATTGAAACAAGAGTTAAAGTGGCCGAAAGCGGACAGAGCATCGTGGAGTTACCTCTTTGTCTTAGCTCAAAAAATAGATTTTTGGGCAAGCTTTCATTGGAGGCCCCAAGAATAGCTTTTACACAGGATGCCGAGATCACTGTTACGTGTGAACTAACTAGAGAAAAATTGTTGAAGGTTTCCGCTGAATGCGAAGGTGTTAAGGTAATGTCAAAATTACTTAATCCTCTTTCGTGCCAAACTTTATACGATAAGGATATTCAATACCACCTAGCTCTTCAGGAGCTTAATACCTTTCTTTTGGATGGAAGTTTGAAATATCACCCGGAAGCTGTAGAACATATGATGGAAGTTTGTGGGCGGACAGGCAGGTATCGCGAGGCAGTTGATTACTGCAGATGGTTAGAAAAATACGATGATCAAGACCTCTCTACAAACATTTGCTACTACTATTCCCAAGCAGGAGAATACAAATTATCAGAAAAATGGGGGAAGAAGGCATATAAAAGAAATCCGAATGCAGTGAATACATATAACTGCGCTTGTGTTGCGCAAGGGGAAGAAAGGATAAAGCTCCTCCGAGAATCTCTTGAGAGGAATCCAAATTTTTCTCCGGCACTTTATCTTCTTGGTCTTTCCTTAGCGGATATGGGAGCTCCCGAAGGGACAAAATTGCTGAAGAGAGTGATGAAGATTTACTCTCAAGAAATGTCTAGAAACCAGCTTTCTGATGTGGATTCTGCACGTTATTTAAAAGTAGCAAAGATAATTGGAGACCAAAGCGAAATAAAAAAAATAGAAGCTTATAAAAATAAAAAGAGGCCAGTTAGTGACCAATCTTTTTATAACGAAGACAATCTTGCAGCCACTATTACTCACAACTCTCTCAGGAGGAACTCATAATGCCATGGGGAAGCAAATTTCGTGTAGAAAGTCAAGAACAAAAATTAGTCACGGAAGAAATGTCAAGTGACAATGTTTCTTTAGGATGGATAAAAGGATTTGCTGGGAGCGGAAAGACGTTAATTCTAAAAGACATTCTGAAAAGACACAAAATAGATTATCCCTCCGATGACGTTTGTTTCATTACCTATACTCATGCTTTAGGCGACATGGTAAAAGGTGAGGGGGATATTGAGAATTGTCATGTTTGTACTCATACGCAATTTTTAAGTGATCGTCGAAGTTATGATTTAGTGTGTTTGGATGAAGTTCAGGACATAAAACTTTCAGACTTGATCAAGATAAAAAGCTATGCTCGAAAATTAATTGTCTGCGGAGATAACACTCAGCAAATTTATCCTTCAAGCGCAAGTGAGGGTGAAATAGAATCGGTTTTGAAGTACTGTACCGAGCGCTCTTTACATAAGGTTTATAGAACAACAAAGAAGATCCTAGAGATAGCGGATTGTATCTATCCCGATGCTAATTTGTTTGCGGCAATTCCAGATGGCCAAGCTCTCAAACGAGGGGTAGATGCCAACTATGCTCAATTTAATTCCCTTGAAGAAGAGGTTAAATTTATTTGGGAAAGGGCTCGTGACGAATGCGCAGCACACGAATCTGTGGGTATCTTGTTCCCTAAGCATAAAGATGTGGCTACATTCGGAAAAGTTTTGGCCTCGATTCTTGGGCTGCCAACGCCACCCAAAAGAGGGTATAAGTACAAATCGGGAGACTATGAGGACTTCAATGATTTCTGGGAGTCCAATGACATTCCGTTACAGTACGTTGGTGGAGGGAATGGATCTTTTGAAAGAGGAAATAGTGAACCAATGGTGTATCTGTTAACTTACCATAGTTCGAAAGGTCTAGATTTTTATTCTGTCTATCTTCCTTTCTTGGATGAAGATAAGGATATTGCCTGGGACAGCATCCGAAATTCAATTCCTGATATTGAGAGAAAACTTTTCTTTGTCGCCTCAACAAGGAGTCGAGGAGACTTAACGTACACCTTTACTGGAAATGCTCCTCACCCCTTCCTGCAAGAGATTATCGATGAAGGCCTTCTCAATCAGATTGAAGACTTCTCAACGGGCGATGAACTTGCTGACAATGATGACGATGAAGACGATGATTTCTTCTAAGGGGAAAAAATGGACAGTACTTCTTATGATGTTCTTCTGACCTATCTAGAGTGGGTAAATTTGGTTCTACGAGGGTCTATAAAAATTTTTAAGGAACGGTGCATTATCTCCCAGGAACTGCCCCCTCTTATCGAACATTTCAAATTAGCTCCTGAGGTGAGCAGCGAGGAAGATGGCTACATTCTTTGTCGTTTTAATGTACAAAGTGAAGAAACAGAACTTAACCGAATACAAATTAACTCTGTTGAAGCTTTCTTCGCACTAACAGAGAGAGGCAAGAAGATTCTGTCCACATCCCAAGCGGGGGCCAGGACCACCTTAGCTTCCTTAACGTTCGATGATCAATGGAAAGAGTTCGAAAATAAACGAGCTTCCGAAGAGAAAAAACAAAATGCAGAAGATTTTTGCCGTCTAATGGGTGTTGAATCGCACATCCCATCTTCGCCCAAAGACATTGAAGATCATCTTCAAATCAACGAGGGGATGTTTCGTATTAAAGAGGAGCTCTGCAAAAAGTTTAAACCTTTCTTGGGAACTCCAGCGGCCGGCTATAAGCTCGCTTTGCATAGAGTCATGGAAATGGATCCTGAAAATAGATCCAAGAACCGAGAAGTGTGGAGAAATTTACAGGTCTTAAAAGAATCTTTTGATAGAGAAAGAACTAAACGCCCGACATTTAGCATTCTAAGTTCTGACCTCTATAAAGAAACGGAGCGTCTCCTGGACAAGGTATGCGAGAATCTGGATAGTCCCCTTTTTTCCAAAAAAGAAAAAGTTCTTTCGTACTTTCAGAAGTTACTTGTGATATATCACTATGCTTCCCTAATAGCCAATGAAAGAGACTTTTCTCTTGACGTATTCTTACAAGATTTAAAGCGCTTTAATAAGTTGGAAAAAAAAGAAATATCAGCGTTGGTTTACATATTAGGCTCTCAAATACCTAGGGAGCTTTTAACATCATGGCGTTATTTGGCAAAAGACACGGGAAGTGTAATCAAAACAGGGGACGGAAGACAACAAAAAATAAGCTTTCATGTTTTTAAAGAACATGGGAACAATGCCTCTGGCTTAGAAATTGTTGAGGAATCTTCTGGCACGAAGAATGGATGCTCCGGGAAAACGTTGGAAGACCACAAGCTCCAGTCCTCTGAGGGAGCGGAAAGTTCGAACGTTAAAAAGCGAGAGAATGACAAAAAAACTAGAGAGGATTCACAACCAACAGAAATAAAATCGCCTCAGGAAGATAGGCTGATAGAAAAGAGCTCTGGGAAAGAGCTCAGTGCGGGTTTAGGTTCTGAGGAAGATTCAGGCCTTTTCCTTCCGAAGAAATCGTCTGATGAGGAGCCTGTGGGCTCAGCAGTCGCACTCACAACACAGGAAAATGTGAAAGAAGATCCTGCGGAGACGAAGCAGTCACGCAAAGTAGGAGCCGCCCGAGTCCCAGCCGAGAAAGGGAAGAAAGAGGCAGGAGACAATTCTCTTTGCTTAGAGGAGAGCTCCAAAAAACTAAAAGAAAAGCCGAGGAGTCCTAGAACTGGAAAGTCAGTTCTGCAAAGAACGAGGGCTTCGGAGAGATCTAAGAAAAAACTTTCTCAGACAACATCTGTTGTCTCCCACTCTAATAAAACAGCTAAGGGTAAAGAAGTGACTAAACCCTTAAGACAGTCAGAAGGAAAGGGAAAGAAAGCGAAAGAAGACAGCCAAGAGATATTGCTGCCTTTTCCCGAAGGCGATTCTGCACAAAACATCCGTTGAGCTATTTTTAAAGACGGGGATTGGTCGAGTAAGGCTGAACACTGCATGCAAACCAGTACATAGAGGTGGAAAGGCTACTTCACGTTGCTTAAGAACTGGCCGGAGTACCCTAGTTCGGTTCGGTGAGGGTTATCTAAGAAATAAGCTGTGGATTCCCAAAAAAAAACGCCCAAGATTTCTCTTGGGCGCCAAATTAACTCAAATCAAATCTAAACTGTCGCTTCTATTGTGCAGTTGCTGCCACTTTACCGGCCTGTCTTCCGAAAGTGAAGATATCGGCGATGGCATTTCCGCCAAGACGGTTAGCTCCGTGAATACCGCCTGTGACTTCACCGGCTGCGTAAAGTCCAGGAATTGGCTTTCCGGCCGCATCAAGAACCTGAGTTTGGGTATTGATTTTCAGACCGCCCATGGTGTGGTGGACAGTCGGAACTTTCTTAACGGCATACCAAGGACCCTCGGTCATAGGCTTATCTTCTTTGTTGTTGGCTACGAAGCCATATTTATCTTTTTCAACTTTGCCGGTTGCGACTTTGTTGTATTCATCAACGGAAGCCTTAAGTTTAGCTGGATCCATGCCTGTCTTCTTTGCCAACTCGTCTAGTGTTGCGCCTTCAACGACTGCGCCAAGTGAAGCCATGTCTGCGATAGTGGCTCCGTTTCGGTCCACCCAATCACGGCCCGGATATCTTACATGATTGACGACGAGCCAGTAGGTGGAGTGCGGCTGAGCAAAAATAGCTTTGCACAATGTGTCACGAGCGGCGCCTTCGTTCACGAAACGATCTCCGTTTTCATTGATGAACAGACGGTTTCTGCCGGAGGTCCTGATGTGCTCCATCAAGCCGGTTCCCGGGGTTCCGCATGGATGGAGCTGAATGTCAGACATGCCGATGACAT
Organism: uncultured Turicimonas sp.; assembly: GCF_902477955.1. Lineage (NCBI taxonomy): Bacteria > Pseudomonadati > Pseudomonadota > Betaproteobacteria > Burkholderiales > Sutterellaceae > Turicimonas > uncultured Turicimonas sp. The sequence continues at coordinate 49,932 of NZ_CABSJB010000005.1, forward strand.
CAGCTCCAACATTTTTACCCATGGCAATGCCATCTCCTTGGGCAGCTTTCTGAATTGTTGAAGCACCGATTCCTTTGCCAAGATCAACTTCTTTCCAAACACCTGTGTTCACCCTTCTTCTCAGTTCAACGTTTGCACCAAAACCTCCGGTGGTAATAATAACCCCCTTGCTGGCTATTACCGTAATCTTCCTGCCGTGGTTCTCTGCGACAGCACCGATGACCCGTCCGTCTTTATCTTTGATGAGGCTCTTAACGTTGGCATCGGTAATAATAGTTGCACTGTCTTTGTGCTCAGCCAAGAAGTTTTCAAGAGTACGTATGTAATGGTTGCCTGAGGGAGTAGTACCGTAGTGGCTTCTTTGCCACAGAGCTCCTGTAGCTGTGCCGATTTTATCTTTAAATGGAGAACCTAAGGATTCAAGCCATTCAATAGAGCGCATGGCGTTGGTGGTAAGGTAACGAACCAATTCCGGATTTCCTACATTGTGGCCGCCTTTCATGGTCTGGTCGTAGAATTTCTCTTCGGAGTCTTCAATGCCCATTGCTTTTTGACGTTTTGGGTCGACAGCGTTAAAAGCACCTCCGGAAACATTCGTTGAGCCTCCGAGATAGCCGAGTTTTTCTAAAACAACCACCTTAGCGCCGTTTTGAACTGCAGATACAGCAGCTGCCAAACCAGCTCCGCCTCCGCCAATCACGACAACCTGAGTATCGATAGTTTCATCTTTGGTTGGATAGGTATCGACTTTCTTGTTGAATTCGTTCTTAGCTGCACCAGCTTGTGTGAGGCAGTCTCTGACGCCTTTCTTAATAGCAAAAGAAGAAAGAGTTGCACCGGTCACGTTATCAACGTTGACGGACTGAGTTTCAACCATGCGTTTTGAGAGTTTGCCCAGAGCCAGTTTGCCAACGCCGATAGTTTCAAGATTTTTAGAAGTATCGATGCTGTCGATTTTGTGATTAACGATTTTTACAGTAACCGTCATCGGAGCGTTGTGACCGTTAACTTTGGCAGAATAGGTACCGTCGGCAGGGGCTGCTTGCAGGGTGGGAAGAGCCAATGCAAGTGCTGCGGTAAGAGGTAAAACTAATTTGTTGTTCATAAGTATTCTCCGTGGTGAGTAGTTTTAGTGTATGAACCCCAATACGTAAGTAATCAGTACTTAAGTACAATCTCCGCATAGACTAGAAAAAAATACGAACTGACCGATATGATCCACCGACTCTTTTTCTTGTTTCTATTGGCTTACGCTTTGGTTGCGCAAGGAGCGGAGCCTCTTATTCGTGTGGGAATGACGGAAGGAGGACACGAAAAAGAGCACACTCAGGTTTTCGATGAGACCAGAGATGCATTGATAAAAAAATTTGGAAAAGAAAATGTTTCTTTTGACCTCATCCACGTCAATCAATTGGTTCCGAAGATCCTTTCTCAGGAGGTTAATTTTTTCATCTCAACCACCGGGCTTTCTCGGCGTCTGCAAGCAGACGGTGCTCGCGATTTGGCGACTTTGACGTCTAAACGCTTTCCGGATCCGAATCTCTCTTACGGCTCTGTTTTTCTTACAAGAAAGGACTCGCCAATTTCTTCAATCGCTGACATGCGGGGAAGGGTTTTGGTTGGAAATCGTCCGTTAGGTTTCTATGGTTATGTAGTTCCAATTGGAGAGATAGCTCGGCACGGATATAAACCTAAGGACTTTTTCTCGAAAGAAATTTTCTTGGACTCCGGCAGTCACAACGTTTTGGCTTCTTTACTGGGAGGAGAAGGCGATGTAGCTACGGTTCCGAGTTGTTTTTTGGAGGATAACTATCCTGAAGATCATCCTTTCCGAAAAGATCTAAAGGCGATTAACGTGTTGGAGAGCAAGCCCTGTGTACGTTCAACACCCGCTTATCCGAATTGGGCCTTTTCTTCTTCCCCGGGCACCAGCCCGGAGCTAGCCCGAGATGTTCTTAAGACGCTTCTGGATATGCCTACGGATTCGAAAGGCTATCACTGGAGCGTCGCTACAAATTTCTCGGGAACGGATCAGCTCTACAAAGACTTAAAAGAAGGCATGTACACTATTCTTAATGAATGGTCTTTGAAAACCTTCTTCAAAGAATACAAGCCTTGGTTTTTCTCTTTGACTGTTCTGTTGGTTTGCTTAGCTGGCTACAGTGCTTTGTTGAATTATTTGGTAAGAAAGAAAACTCGTCAGCTGCAAAGATCAATTAAGCATCAGCAACTTCTCCAGAAAAGATCAAGAGATTCCGAAGCCAAGTTCGAATCGCTTCAGAAGTTGGGGATTATCGGTCAGATGAGCTCAATGATTGCTCATGAATTAAGGCAGCCTCTTTCGACCTTGCGGCTTTATGCCCAAGGTTTGCAGAGAAAGCTAGAAAGAGGCGAGTGGAGCGTGGAACAATCGAGCGAAGTTCTGAACAAGATCGTTACACAGGCCGAGAGAGCTGAGCAGATCGTTCAGAGTGTCAGAAATTATGCGAAAAGCAAACGGAGTGAGAAACAGGAAATTTGCCTGACGGAAATCGTGAATAATGCTTTACACGCCTTCAAACAAAGCGGCCGTTTCCGTCGAAATGTTATCGTCTCCATCCCAGAAGATATCAAGCTGTTCGCTAATCCGATGGAGCTTGAACTCGCTATTTTGAACCTGCTTCGAAACTCTGCCGATTCACTTGCAGCGTTAAATCACAAAGATCCGAAAATAGAGCTGGCAGTGCGGAGAAACGGAGATTTCGCGGAAATCGAAGTAAAAGACAATGGAGCTAAGGTTTCTGAGGCTGATTTGCAGGCGGCTACTGTTCCTCTTCACAGCAGCAAAGAAAATGGTCTGGGAATCGGTCTCTCTCTTGTAAGCAACATAATGGAAAATCACGGAGGAAGCTTAGCGCTGCATGCCCGACAGGAAGGCGGGGTGACGGCAGTCCTCTCCTTAAGAATTTTGGAAAGATAAGATGTCCGAAAGAGAACTTATTTGTATTGTTGATGATGACGCAGACCACTGCGACGCCCTGCGCTTTCTCCTAGAAAACGAAGGCTATCAGGTTAAGGTATATCTTCGGGCCGAAGAGTATCTCAATGTTGGAGAAAAAGACTGCGACTGCCTCATTCTTGACTTCAAAATGCCGGGGATTAACGGTGTTGAGTTATTGGAGCTCTTACAGGCAAAAGGTTTAACTCCGCCGACAATTTTTTTGACGGCGCACGCAGACTTGGACATGGCTATCAAGATTTTTAAAGGTGGTGCCCATGACTTAATCCAGAAGCCGGTAGATGCCGTACAGCTTCTTCAAGCCGTAGGAGAAACAATAGAAAAGCACCAAAAATTACTTAGAACTTCCTCCGGAACTGCAGAGTCGGCCCAAAAACAAATCTCGTGTCTTACACAGCGTGAGAAACAAGTTCTTAATCTGGTGTCCATGGGCTTGATGAATTGCCAAGTGGCCAGCCGATTAAATCTCAGTGAGAGGACAATAGAGACCCATCGTGCGAACGCTTATCGGAAACTTGGAATTTCTAATCTTGCTCAGTTAAGAAAGCTTTTAATGCAAAGCAAACTTTTCTAATAGAAATTCAAGTAGAACTTCATTAAAGGACCGGCCAATAAAAAAGCATTGGAAATGAAGATCTTCAGACGAGTTGCCCGTTCTCTTCTGAGTCAATTGGAAAACTTTCTCCTCAGTAATGAAAGAAGGCAGAAAAGCAGTGGAAGGAACCTAGGGCACATGTGATAAACGTTAATTTTATGACGTAGTCAAGCAATCGAAGACGGCTTCTCTTGTGTTTCTTTGGCCTGTTCTTGAAATGTTTTTACTAAGTAGTCTAAGAAAAGTTTAAGAGGCTTGTTGAAAATAAGTTCTTTAGACCAAATTAGAAACATCGGACTTTCCAGAGGCGGTTTCAAGGGAACTGCTGTCAGGTTTTTCTCTTCAGGACCGACCACGATATCACCGAAAGTTAACATGTAATAATCGGTGGTCGGGATGATAAATTTTGGTGTTGTCGCAAGGTTGAATGTAGCGGCAATGTTTAGCTGATCAATGTCATATCCTAGCCAACCAGGAAGCATGTTGACGGTAAGAAGAGTCCTACTCAGAATTAACGGCAGACCTTTGATCATTTCCGGAGTAATAAACTTTTCCTTGGCCAAAGGTGCGTCGTTTCTCATTACCAAGGCCCATTTTTCTAGTCTTGGGAGGCGGTAGTAGTCGTAGGAATGGAGCCGTTTGGAATCGAAAATGATTCCTAGATCCGAGGTCCTATCATCGATTCTTGTACAAACTTCTTCTTCGTTGCCGCTATAGATGTGCAAGAGTGCTTGCGGATATAGCTTTCTGAGTTGTTTCAAGGCCGTTCCGAGCGGGCCAATGGCAGTTGTCTCACCGGCAGCAATACTGATTTGAGGAATAGTTTCCGATGCGAGCTCAGCTTTTGCTTTATCGGTCAACTCAACGATAACTTTAGCCCGCTTAAGCAATGAAATGCCTGCCGGGGATAATGAGACGCCTTTTCCGTGCCGAATAAATAGCTGTACATTCAACTCTTCTTCAAGCTGCTTAATGGTTCGGGAGACATTCGGCTGAGTAGTAAATAATTTTTCGGATGCTCTCAGAAAGCTCTTCTCATCTGCAACTTTTACAAAATACTTCAAAGCCCGAATGTCCATTGATATGCCTTTTTCTTATATCTCTATCAAATAAATAAGTATTGGATATAAATTCTAATCGTTCTTAAAATTTAAAAAAAATTTTTTTGAGGTTTGAGATGTTTAGACGAGATCTGATAGTTGCTTCTTTAGCCACTGCGGCTCTTGGTTCATTAGCTTATGCAGAGGATAAGAAAGTGACATTGATGAATACGGCAGATAAGTGGGATAAGACCTTTCCTCAAAGCGACACAGTCGAGTGTGTTAAGGTCAGTTTTAAAAATCGTTATGGAGCTCCGTTAGTTGGAGACCTGTATATTCCCAAGGACAACAAAGCTCAGTTACCGGCGGTTGCTGTGTCCGGACCATTTGGAGCTGTGAAGGAACAGGCTTCAGGAAGGTATGCTCAGAGACTGGCTGAAAACGGATTTATTACCTTGGCTTTCGATCCGTCATTTACAGGTGAAAGCGGAGGTGAAATAAGAGCGGTGGCCTCACCTGATATCAACACCGAGGATTTCAGTGCCGCAGTTGATTATTTGTCTACAAGAAAAGATGTGGATCCTAATAAAATCGGTATCCTTGGGATATGTGGTTTCGGCGGTTTCGCTCTAAACGCGGCCGCCAATGATCCGCGCATTAAAGCCACAGTCACTTCAACTATGTATGACATGACGAGAGTGCTGTCAAAAGGCTATTTTGATTCAATGACTGTGGAGGACAGGTACAAGCTCAGAGAGAAGTTAAATGAGCAAAGAACCAAGGATGCCTTAACGGGTACGCCTGAGAGAGCCGGCGGCCTTCCGGATAAGCTTAACGGGACTGAGCCGTTGTTTGTTAAAGAATACTGGGAATATTACAAGCAACCCCGCGGTTACCATTCAAGATCTCTGAATTCAAACGAGGGATGGACAAAAACCTCTCAGCTGTCTTTCATGAATATGCCGATATTGGCCTACAGCGACGAAATCCGTAGCCCGGTAATGATGATGCATGGAGAAAAAGCTCATTCTTTATATTTCAGTCAAGATGCATTTAAAAAGCTGATAGGTGACAATAAAGAGTTAGTGATCATCCCCGGAGCTAATCATGTTGACTTGTACGATAACGACAAGTTTATTCCGTGGCAGAAGATCGTGGATTTCTACAAAAAGAATCTTTGAGAAAGAATTGGGAGTAGGCACTGTCTTGCTAGTGCTTGAGAGTAAAGATATTGGCAGAAAAAAACTGAATTAGCGACCTTTCTCCTGCAGACTTTTTCTTTCAAACGAGAACTGAAAAAATCCTCCTAGAGCGTAGCTCTAGGAGGATGCAAACAACAGGAAGATAAATAACAGGATTAGGCCTTGGGTGTCATATCAATGTAACCTTTTCCGTCTTTGATTTGAATCTCGGTTCCAAACTCTCTTGAGAGTTCTTTTAAATGATGGAGAGCTTCATCAGAGTTAGTAAGGGTGGGAGAACCCTTTCTTGAACGAGGATCATGCTGATGAAGATCGATGGGATGGAGAGTGACAGAAGTGATTTTCCCGTTCTCCATTTCCCAAACAGGAAGGACTGCAGACCAAATTGTTTTTTGTGCTGCAAAGCCGCGGGTACCGTTGCAGGATCTCTTATCCATTAAGTCGCCGACTTGTGAGTCAGACGGCATGCCCATGTTTGTATAAGCTTCCACCGGTTGTCTTTCGATTGTTTCGGTTTGGAAAATAAAGTTGCCGAGACTGTAGAAAATCAAGCCGTCTCCATATTTTTCAATGCCTCGGAGTTCATGAGGACCATGCCCAATAACGACCGAAGCTCCGGCATCAATACACTTCCTAGCAAAAGTTCTTAAGAATTCTGCCGGCTTGTCCATCTCTTGGCCGAGGAATTCATGAGCATGAATACTTACTAGAACAATGTCAGCTTGTCTTTTCGCTTCTTTGATCTCCTGAATAGTTCTTTCGACATCTGCCGGATGAGGAACTGTTTCATTTCTTTCTTCTCCGTCAGTCAGTTTGAAAGTCAGTTTCCCGAACGGGAAAATATCGTTTGGAAGAGGAGGAAGGTAACCGGCTTGTGTTTTGAGTGTTCTCAAATTGTTGGCTTCGGAGACCTCAGCAAGCTCTTTGGCCATTTCAAAGTGTTTTGCGTTGACGTGGTGGATGGTCTTGAATCTGAGAGGATTCAGACCTGGTCTGCCCATCATATCAATGCTCGGTCCACCGGCGGCAGCTGCGGGATCAAAAGAAGACGTAATGCCGATCAGTGCGACTCTTGCTTCTTTAGTATCGAGATAAACGGCTCTTGCCGCCTCTCTAAGATTTTCGCCGGAGCCGGCAAAGATAAGCTCTCTTTCCTTCAAATGGCGAATTGTCGCCATGACGCCTTCTTGACCGAAATCTCCCGAGTGGTTGTTGGCCGTATTGAATAAATTGAAGCCGTATTTGCAGACATCATCAATCAGTTTTGGAGCTGCCATGGCCCATGTACCGCCGCTCGCAGCAGCCGGATATCCTTCCTGATCATGGAAAGTCATCTCTAAATTCGTGAAGCGGACATCTGCCGTTTCGATTAGCTCTTTGATTTCTTTGAATCCCCGATAACCGTTTTCAGGAATGCTTCTAGTAATGAAGCAATCTCCGCTGGCTACGAATTTGGTACTCATCTTAATATTTTCCTCACTTGTGATGGGCAAAAAGAAAGCGGACAAAACTGCGTGTCCGCTTTTCCGCTGTCTCTCATGCCATAGACAGCCTAAACGCTAGAAATTAACAAAAAAACGGATTAGAACCAGTGGGCCATTCCGACCATGCCGGTATACAGGTTCTTGCCTCCGCTGTATTTAATCAGCTGACCGTAGTTTCTGCCGTATGCGGCTGTGGCATATACGCTGGTACGTTTGGTTAAAGAGTATTCTAAGGCAGTAGCAAATCTTAATCTTTCGCCGTTTTCCTTAACACCTTGAGCTGTCTTCAAGCTTGCGTCTGTGTAGCCTGCAGCCCCGACCCATGTGAGGTTTCCCGAAAGTTTTTGACGGAAGCCCAGGTTAAGACCCCATCCATCAACGCCATTCTGATTACCTGCCGTTGTGCTGTCGCCTTTGACAGCTTCGTTCTTAGGCATCCAGTAATAGAAAGTGCGCCAATTCTTCATGTATTGCGCAGCGAAATAAAGTGTTGTGCTGTCAGTAGCGTTCAAACGGAAACCGGCGAAGTATTCTTCGGAATTCTTTCTATTCCCGAGTTTGGCTGCATCAGCTTTGGACATTGTTTTGCTGAAGCTGGAGGCAGGGAGCTTGCCCCAACGGAACTGAGAACCGCCGAAGTCGATCAAGAGAGGACCTACTTCGTAGTTGACAGCGAGGGAAATGGCGCGGTTGTTTTGCGGAACAATGCGGTCATCAGAATCAGTTCCTAAGGAGTAGCTGACGCCGATACGAAGGCCGTTCATCTTGTTGGAGAGCCAAGCGATGGCGTTATTGACGCGTCCGTCGCCGGCGATAGAACCTTCGATCTCATAGGCAGGGCCATAGGCTGTTCTGAAAGGATCGATATTCGGGAGACCTATTCCGTATGGAGAGCTGATGGACTGAACGGTTCCCATTCTGCCGAAACCGATTTCACCGATTTTGTTGTTGTAGATAGCAAGAATACTGCGGCGTGCAAAAGCAACTCCTGCAGTAGATTCAGCGCCGGTATCTGCACTGAAGCCGGCTTCTAAATAGGCTTTGACTGCCCAATCAGCATTGAGCTGTTCCTTGATGGTTAAGCCCCAACGGGAGGTTTGGTTTTCCATGCTGACGACAGCAGACTTTCCGGGGGCCTTCATGTACTGCATAGCCAAGTCTACTTTTCCGTAGAGCTTGACATCGGTGTCGGCATAAGCGACAGAAGAGAGCATACAAGCGAGCAGGGCGGTTAATTTGAGTTTTGTCATTTCTTATCCTTGGTGAGAAAAGAGGTGAAATTGGGAATATCTTTTTTTATTAAAAAACTTTTGTCGCCAAGAGATTTGCCAAGTCTTATGTCTTATACATGACTAATGTTTGTCCTAATTGGACTCAAAAAATAAAGAGAGTAGATAAATGGATATTTTTCTTAGCAAGCTAATTTCTTCCCGAGATAAAAAATCTAACGAATGAGAAATTCTGCTGAAGTTCAAAATAGCGTTGAAGAAATATTCAAGGAGGGCGCTATCCGGGAACTACCTATCACTCGTGGTTTTTCCCGAATATCTCATGGAAAAACAAATATCAAATATCGAGAAACACACAAGACCGTCCTTAAGAAAATTGTTCGAAGTTGTCCGGTTTTGCCTTCTTGTTGAGCTCGGGTTTGTACTTTTAAAGAATTAATTGTTACCTGAAATTAGAAGGGGATAAGGACTTAAAAGATTAGTTATATGTCATATATATGAGTTAAGAAATTTTGAGACTCTATTCGGTTTTTAATGGCGGTATTCGCTTTAGTCAAAAAAATCCAAGGAACGACAAATGAATATTTTGGAAGAAGCCATTCAAACCAGAAGAAAGATTCACTCCCGTCCTGAAGAAGGATGGACCGAGTTCGAAACTTCTTATCTTGTTTCCGAACGATTGAAGAGTCTTGGCTGGCAAGTTTATATCGGCCTCGATGCCTTGGTACCGGAAGAAGTACTGGGCAGAAATCCGGAATTAGTAGAAAAAGCTATTGAGAGGGCAGCAAAGCAGGGAGTTCCTGCAGCTTTCTTAGAAAGTACTCAAGGTTATACCGGTGTCGTCGGAACATTTGATACCGGCAGGCAAGGTCCTCGTACAGCATTCCGTTTCGATATGGACTGCGTTCAGGTACAAGAAACCAGTGACGCTAATCACGTCCCTGTCAAAGAAGGTTTTGCAAGTCAAATTCCCGGCATGATGCACGCTTGCGGCCACGATGGTCACACTGCCGTAGGATTGGCCTTGGCAAGATGGATTGTTGAGAACAAAGAAGATCTTTGCGGTTCTTTCGTATTCATTTTCCAACCGGCTGAGGAAGGCACCCGAGGTGCAGGTCCTATGGCTGCTAAAGGCTGGGTCGATGATGTTAATTACTTCTTTGCCGGCCACTGCGGTATGTACTGCCAGCAGGGCCAGCTCGGGATCGGAGCTAAAGGATTCTTCGCCACATCTAAATTAGATGTCAGCTTTACCGGCATTCCTTCTCACGCAGGAGCTTATCCTGAAAGAGGCCGCAGTGCGTTGACCGCAGCCTGTTCTGCCGTCATGATGATGCAGGGTATTAGCCGCAACAGCGAGGGAGACACTCGCGTCAGTATCGGCAAACTAAATGCCGGGGAAGGCCGCAATGTCACTCCGGTTCATGCTGCAATTCAGCTGGAAACCCGCGGAGAAACCGAAGAAGTCAATAACTTCTTGGTTAAGAACGTAACGAACATCGTTAGGGGCGCAGCCGAAGCATACGAAGTCAAGTATGAAATTAAGCTTGTCGGCCATGCCACTACTCTGACAACAACTCCTAAAGGAGTTGAACTTCTGAAGAGAGCAGCAGAAACCGTGGAAGGTTATAAAACCGTTGATGTTTATAACTCCATCGGCGGCAGCGAAGACGTTTCCTTGTTATTCAAACGTGCTGTCGAACATGGTGCCGACGGTGCATTCTTCATGTGGGGCGTAAATAACAAAGGACATCATCGCGCAGACTTCGATCTCCAGGACGTCAACACCATGCCTCCGGCAATCCAACTCTGTCAGAACTTGGTCAGACAGACGAACGGAATTACTAATAACTAATCTAATTTGGAAAAACTTCTTCTTTAGCCATAACTCTTATTACCTAACTTAAACCTTCGGAGAAATATATGAGCTGGACAATTTGGATGGCAACCGCCGTTGTTATAGCTACGATTTACGCCTTGATTAAACGTTATGAAACTCGGTTAGTACTTTTAACCGCCGGTTTCTTAATGGCACTGTTGTCCATGAAGCCAATGATGGCTTTCCAACAGTTTGATAAGTCCATGACCGCCGCCGCTTTGATTATCGCAATCTGCTCGGCAATCGGTTTCGCAAGCGTTATTTCCATCACCAAGTGCGACCTTCATTTGGTTTCCTTGTTGACAAAACCTTTGAAACAATTCGGTATTTTCTTGCTTCCGGCATGCTGCGCCGTTACCGGTCTTGTTTCCATTGCTATTCCTTCCACCGCAGGCTGCTGCGCTGCGGTCGGCCCCACGCTGATCCCCTTAATGATCAGAGCTGGATTTAAACCGGCTGTCGCTGCGGCTGCAGTTGTCGGCAGTGTTACACCTGCTCTTGTAAACCCAGGCATTTCTCATAACGTTTTCGTTGCTAAATTAGCATCCATGGAAGTTATGCAGTTCCTTGGCATCTTCTCCAAGTACACTCTTGGGTTGTCCGCACTCGGTATTGTTTTGCTCACAGTTGTCTGCTTCTTCTACAAGGATTACAAGAAGAACGTTGGCGAAGCTGATTTGTCCAGACAGGAAAACTCAACAAACGCTAACCTTCCTGAGCTTCCGGAACATCCGAACGTCATTTACGCTCTTGCTCCGCTGGTTCCGGTTGTTCTTTTGATCATCTTCTCCCTCTGGGTTCCATCCATTAAGATGTCTGTGGCAACCGCCATGTTGATTGGTGCCGTATACGCCATGGTTGTTACTCGCACAAGTCCGGAAAAAGTCACAAAAGAATTCTTCAACGGCATGGGCAAAGGTTATGCAAACATTCTCGGTATCATCATTGCTGCCGGCGTGTTCGCCGCTGGTTTAAGAGCGGCCGGTGTTGTTGACGCTTTCGTTTCTTTCCTAACACAAACTCAGGGTGCTGCAAAGATCGGCGGTGCAGTTGGTCCTTACCTTCTCGGCATCCTTACAGGATCCGGCGACGCTGCTGCATTTGCCTTCAACGAAGCTGTTACACCTCACGCTGCTAAATTCGGTATGACAATTGAAAACTTGGGTTACCTCGCAGCGATTGGCGGTGGTTTAGGCCGTCTGTCCTCTCCTCTTTGCGGCGGCTTGATTCTTGTTGCCGGTATCGCAGGTGTCTCCCCAATGGAAGTTGTTAAGAGAACTGGTCCGGTCATGTTCGGAATGTTAGTGGCGGCTCTTCTTGTTCTCTAATCCAAATTAACATAGGAATTTCTTCCTCCTAAGGCTGTTGAATCTCATTTTGACAGTTGATTACAAGGTGATTTACCGTTAAGAGCAATACGGTAAATCACCCATTTTTTTAAATTCGAAGCAAATAGTTGACGGCGGTGCAGTGTTCATAGCGCAGTTCTACCGTCTTTTTATTTAATAATCTTCCTTGGCGGGTGACCACGAACATCGGGCTGCCGAGAGGAAGAAGAGTCAGCTTATTTAGAGCTTCATCAACAATCAGAAATTCCAGAAGGTCGGTTACATCGGCGATATAGATGCCGAGTTTTTCTTCATAAAGTTTGTAGAGGTTACCTTTTACCGCCTCTAAATCTTCAATTTTTAAGTCGCGGAAAGTATCTAAATCTAAGAAGGATTCGTCAACTCCCGTGTGTACTCCATTGTCGCTCATGGCTCTTAAGATATGGATTACCGGATCTCCGGAGACGATTTTCATTTTTGCGGCTACCTCTTCCGGTGCCGGGATGATTTCAAATTTTATCGGTTTGCTCTCAAAGACAGGCAAACGGCCGTCTTTGCGAATAAACTTCTGAAATCTGTTCCAGACTCCGGTGCCTTTGTAGCTTCGCACAAAAGTTCCGACTCCTTGGCGTTTTACCAATATTCCCGCATCTTCCAGGTCAGCCACGGCATGACGAACCGATCCGATGGACACACCAAAGTCTTCAGCCATTTTTGATTCTGAGGGCAGCGGCTGGTCGAACTTCCATTCTCGCGAAGAAAGTTTTTGAAGAATGGCCTCTTTGATCTGCGCATAGACAGGCATGCGAATAATATTAGAACGCTTCATTTTTTATTCCTCGGGAGATAGTAAGGATCTAGTTCTATGTCATTTATATGACTTAGAGAAGTTTACACGCAGAAAGGAGTTTTAATGATGGCTAACGAAGACCTTCCCATTGATGTGAAATCTGCTTCTTGAACTGCTCTTTACTGAGACAAACCTAGACGGAACGTGTATTCTTCGCAGACTTTCCGTTTAGAAAATCAATTTCTAAGAATTTCAAAAAAGCGAGCTGGCAGCCTTTTATCAGGGAAATTTATTATCTAACCATTAACTAAGCAAAGGAGTAAATACTAGATGGACGTATTGATAAAAAGATGGTACTTGCTGGCGATCGCCTGCGTTATTAATCTTTGTGCCGGTTCTATTTACGCATGGAGCGTATTTGCGGGTCCGAAGGCTGAGCAATTGTCACAGATTTTAGGTCAGACCATTACCGCCGGCGATCTCTCTTTGGCTTTCTCTTTAGGAAATGGTCTGGCTCCGATCCCAATGCTTTTAGGCGGCTATCTAAATGACAAAGCCGGCCCGAAGATTCAGATTGTTTTAGGCGGTTTGCTAGTAGCTATCGGTCTTTGCTGGGCCGGAGCTTCCGAGTCTCTCTTTACTCTTTTCTTTTCCTACGGGTTCATCTTCTGTCTTGGTGTCGGCTTAACCTACAGCGCTACTGTTAACACTTCCGTTAAGTTTTTCCCCGATCATCCGGGTTTAGCCGGCGGTTTAACTACAGCTGCTTACGGATTCTGTTCCGTCGGTGTTCCACCTGTAGCTCATGTTTTGATTGAGCAGTTTGGCATTACGGCAGCTTTCCAGATTCTCGGAGTTGTTTTTGGTACTGTAATTGTTATTGGCGGACTTCTAAGTCAGAAGTGCCCGCAGGGATTTATGACAACAGGCCGCAAGGATTCTCCACGCAGTGTTAAAGCGGCCGTCAACTACAACTGGTCGGAAATGGTCAGAACCACTAACTTCTGGCTCATGATTGCACTTCTGTTGTGCGGCGCGATTACCGGTATGATGATCTTTTCTCAGGCTGTCGGCATTGCAGTTAATCAGGTTGGAATGAGCGTTACCGCGGCCACCGGTGCAGTGGCTTTCCTTGCTTTGATTAATACTTTCGGCAGATTGGTTGCCGGCGTGATCTCCGACAAGCTCGGGCAACCGTTGAGCCTTTTGGGTGCGTGTATTCTTACCGTCTGCGGTTTGGTGATGTTGATTACTTGCACGCAAGGCTCCAATATCATGTTCTATGCGGCTTTGACTATTATCGGGTTTCCGTTCGGTGCTTTCTTAGGGATCTTTCCCGGATATACCGCTGCGGCTTTCGGAACAAGATTCAATGGAACCAATTACGGCATTATGTTCTGCGGGTTTGCCTTGTCGGGGGCTGTTGGTCCATGGCTCATGAATGCTCTTTCTAATAACGGAGACTTCTACTATTCCTACTTGGCTGGTATTTGCCTTGCCTCTCTCGGAGTTCTCTTGGCGGGAATTTTGAAGATCCGTTCCTCCCGAGAAAATACTTGTAAATTGCAAAATGCCAGTTGTTAAGCGGCCGGTATATCGCGGCTAACTCACAAAAGAGGCTGGTTTTTCAGCCTCAAATTGTTTCTGCAGGCGGCAGTTTCTAGATTATTTTCTGAGGCCAGTGGCGGCTGACCTTTCAAGAGCTGATGGTTACTCTATAAACAGTCGATTCAGCGCTTCCTTTGCAGAATCATTTGAATATCCCACATAAGCGGTTGCTCCGTCTATGCTTTTTAAAGTTAAGTATCCCATGTGAACCAGAAGAGCTAAGGAGGAGACAGATTGGGGTTCGAATGAAAACCTCAGATCGTTCAAAGGTAAAGAGGCCTCATTTCTTAGCTTGTTGAGAGGCACTAGAGAATGGTCTTGGAGGTAGTTGAGTAAAGCATTAGAAACCGCTCCGTTTCTAAGCCAATAATTATGGAGTCTTAAGTGAGACTCACTAAAAAACTTCAGCAGCAGCCTCGGAGCTATAACCTTTTGTTTTGTCGTTCTCTCAAAACAAAAGCCACCGTAGAATTCCTCCAGCTTATCTATTAACTCTTTTCTTCTGAGGTTAAGTTTTTCCTCAGCATGGAGCAAGAATTCCTTGAAATAATGTTCTACTTCTGCTCGAGAAAAGCCAAGTAGGCGACCATACTCAGGTGACAAAGAAATATCGGAAACATCATTGAAATCTGAAAAGAGGCTGGTTTTGTAGAGAGGAGTTAAGCCTGTAAGGAACAAAAATCTCAAGACGTTATCATTGGACTTAAGTATGCAGTAAAACCGAGAAAGGTAGGTGCTGACTTTTTCAAATAGCACAGGATTGTCTAGATAGGCAGCTAGAGGGGCATCATAATCATCAATCAGTAGGACTAAGGAGGCATTTCCTAGGTCTGAAAGAAACGTTTCCAGTTGGATGGAAAAATATGCAGAGCCGTTACTTTCAAAGCCAATTTGTTTGAACTGTGCCTTTAGGTAGGCATCAAAGTTATCTCGAAATTCTTTAAAGGTTCCTGCAGGCCTGACCTCAGAAAAATCTAAACGAACGACGAGATAGGATTTCTTTTCGTTCCATAGTTCTTCGATTTTTAGGCCTTTGAAATCTCTAAGGCCATGCAGAAACAAAGATTCGAACGTAGAAAGCAACAAAGATTTTCCAAATCCGTCCGGGCGAGTTAAAAGATACTTTCCTCCTCCGGATGCTAAGGGGTACAAGATATCGGTTTTATCAACATAAACGCAACTCTCCCTTCTTAAGTCTGAGAAGGACGTAGTGTCGAACGGAAGGTTGGTGCTGAAAATCGAGCTCATCTTTGCAGGTTGGATTGTTATTTGCTTCATTGTAGAAATCTTTTCCTAGCCGCTTCAGATTTTCTAATTAAATAAAAATTGCCTGATATTTTTAATCAGGCAATTTTTGATAGAGAACAAAAACTCGTTTGGCTCAATTGTTTTGATTTTCAAGAGGCACTTTCATCCAATTTCTCATTTCCAAAATACGAATTCGGCCGTAAACGGAACCTTTAGAAGTTTTCCCGCTTCTGTCTGGGAACAGTTAGATTGAGGAATTCCTCCCTTTGTGTCTAGCCTTTGGATATATCTGACGCCCTCTAGCACTCCAGGCTTGTCATTCGGGACAGCTGAAAGAAGGGCTAAAACCAGATCTTTTTTAGGATCAGACGGATTAGCCCAAGCGGATACTCGTGTTGAGATAATCGAAGAGCCGTCCTTGTAAGAAATAGCAGACATCGGACCAGACAAAGTACCGACTTTTTCTGAGCCTTCATACAAAGTGGCATCCGGACGCTCGAAACGGTAATAAGGACCCTTTGAGTCCACTGTGCATCTGAAAACCTGGACGCCCTTTGCCTGCAGGGTAAGAACAGGTTTTCCTGTTGGCGGTGTGAGCTTTGAAGGCACACCTCCAGCCCCCGGTATTAGGCTGCTGAGATTGTCTCCAATCGTAGAACAGCCGGCTAGACAAATTGGTAGTGTAAAAAGAAGTGCTTTCAGGTAGGTTTTCATAAGGCCGTCCGGAGTTGTTAAAAGCAGTAATGCTGGTAATTTTAACGCTGTCGACCTTTTCCTTCTTCCGTTTTGGTCCTAATCATCTTGGCTGAAGCAGTGAGCTTTTCTTTTTCTTCTGCGCTAAGCGGCAAAGGCATGGCCATTTCCGCGCCGGATTTAGTGATAATTGCAGGATAACCGACATAGCATTTGAATTCATCAACGTATACCGAAGCGGGGCAGACTAGGCGAGAATCTGAAAATACTGCCTGAACAAGCTTAACCGCACATGTTGCAATCGCATAACAAGTGTACTTCTTACCGTTAAACACGAGCCAGCCGCCTCCGCGGGAAGCGTTATCGAGTTCGTCAAGATCCAGACCGACTTCTTCAGCGAGCTCTTCAATTGGTTTGCCTTGAACGCAGACTGTCGACCAAGCAGTAAATTGAGATTCGCCGTGCTCTCCGAGAACGTAGCCGGAGATGTTATGAGGATTCTGATTAAGAGCCATTCCAACGGCTCTCTGCATTCTTGCAGTATCCAAGAAGGTGCCTGTGCCGAACACTTGCCGACGGTTTAAACCTGTATAGTACCGAAGCAATCCTGTAATGACATCGCAGGGGTTGGAAATATTAATCAGTACACCTTTAAAGCCAACTTCATGCAATTTAATTCCGACTTCCTTAGCTTGCTTGCAGTTGAATTCATACTCCAAGAATCTATCGCCGCCTTGCGCAAGGGCTTTAATGTCACCGAATGAAGTAACGATTACATCTGCATCTGCGAGGTCGCTGTAATTTTGCTTCAGTATCTTCGTACTGGTATCAAGCCTTGGCAAAGAGTCCATATAGTCATAGAACTCAGCAGTGCATTTGGCATCGTTATTGTCGATAAGGACTAACTCATCTGCGATGCCCTTGGTCATTAGTGTGTAGGCGACAGTTGAGCCCACGTGCCCGAGGCCGATAACACCGATTTTTCTCATTTTTTTCTCCTGACAAATTGTTTTGTCAGTCTAATCATCAAAAAAGGGGAGAAAAAATTTTGGGTTATCGAATAGCTCAAAAATAGTGCCAATTTCTCAAACTGGTTTTAAGGACCATCACTTTCAGAAGAGGAATTGATGTTTTAAGCTCGCCGTCCCAGGTGTAGGGCGTCGATAGACAGTTCGTGACTAAACCTTTTGGCTATTTCCTAATGAGCGGAACTGAACAAGGGCGATAAAGAAGGCCATTAACAAAAGTCCGGCACAAATAAAATAAACAAGACCTGACAGCATGGATTGAGGATCCTGGTGGACAGTATGCACAAGAAGAGGGGTACCGATAAGTGGAGCGATAACACCGATCAGACTGTTCAGAGAAGAAATAGCTCCGAGGCTGATACCTTGGTCGTTGGCACTGATATTTTCTGAGACCATGCCGTTTAGTGTCGGAGGGACGGCAACAGACATGAAATTTAAGAAGATAATGACGTAGAGCCAAGAACCTTGAGTAACCAGGCCAAAACCTAAATAAGCTAATGCGCCGGTTAGTAGCCCGCAAAGGACTACTTTCTTTTCACCGATCCTGCGGATGAACACTCTCATCAGGAATCCTTGCATTACAACGCTGACGGCACCGATACAAACTAAAGAAATGCCGATGTCAAATGGAGTCCACCCGTAGCGGTAATCGGTATAAAGAGTCCAAGTAGAGTGAAGCATGGACTGGGCAAAGGAAGAAACGGCGATAACTGCGATGAGTAGACCGATTTTCTTCAGCCTGGACAAATTAACAAGAGTGCTGAGGGGATTGCATCTTCTTAGAGAGAAGGGAGTACGAAGGCTAAGACTTAAGGATTCAGGAAGAACAAATAAGCCGTATAAGAAGTTAAGTCCTGATAGGGCGGCTGCCAGGAAAAACGGATACCGCAAATCGTGTTCTCCGAGGATTCCGCCGATAAGAGGCCCCAAGATAAAACCGATGCCGAAACACGCGCCGAGCATGCCGAAGGCTGCCGCTCTTTTTTCTTTAGCCGTTATGTCGGCGATATAAGCCTGAGCTACCGCTACGTTGGCCGAGAACATTCCCCCTACAAAGCGCGAGGCCAAAATTACCGGCAAAGACATACTCAGGGCCGGAACTAAAAACATGATACTTAGGCCGAAGATTCCTAAAAGCATCAGAGGGCGCCGACCGTATCTATCAGATAAAGCACCGAGAGTGGGAGCAAAGCAAAATTGCATCAGACCGTAGCTGACGAGCATTGCACCAAGCCACCAGGCCTGTGAGGCAGAGTTGCCGGCGAGCTTACCCACAAGTTGGGGAAGGACGGGAATAATCAACCCTATCCCTAAAATGTCTAATAGAACACATACCAAAATAAATGGCAGGCCCGGATGTAAACTTCTCTTCATATGTCCTCGGCACGAATAAGTCCGAAAATCTAACACATGAATTTTATCCACACCTGAGGAAAACACTTAAGATGGCGACAAGGCCAATGAGAATGTAAATAAGTCCTTCAAAAAAAGACCTTGTCGGCTAAATACCGACAAGGCTGTGTTCGTAAAGGTATGGAAGAAATCTTGAGCGGAATCGGTTGCTCGGGTCCGATCGCTGCTTAATTCTTTTCCTCTTCAATATCTCATTAGAGTTCTTTTTGCTCCTCTTTGTTGTTGGAATCTAAAACGAAGTTCACAACGAAAAGCATCGTCAAGATAGCATTGACAAAGTTTCTCTCGTCCGTATTATCCCAATCGTGCAGTGTTGGTATCTCAACAATGTCTGCGAGGGCTTCTGGAATCCGCCGTTCGGTTTCGAAGAGTTTGAACTGATCTGTCAGCCAGCTTGCATGTTCTTTCCTCATGTACTTAGCAAAGTCTCTGAGCTCCGGCCAACGTTCATTCAATCTTTCATCAGCTTTTCTCAATTCGTTGAAGAGACTAAGCGTCTGTTTTCCTGGCATTTCCATAAAGCGATAAAGGGCAATGAGGAAAGTCAGCTGCTGGTTTAACTGATCCGCCTGTTTGATTTTAGAAGAAGATAGGTCTATCAGCTTTTGAAGCATCTTTCTGTTATCTTTATCCTCCAGAACTTGAGCTTCATGAGCAAGAGCCCATAACGCCGCTCGTTCCTTATACATGTGTTCGGTTTTAGAGGCAGATAGTTCTCCCAGTTTTTGATACACTTTGCTGACATCCTTTTCCTCGAGATCTCCAACTTCTTGAGCCAGCTTCCACAACTCGGTTACGTCCTTAGCGTCCATTAATTGTTTTACTATTTCTTCCGTCTCACCGTAGAAGAATGCGCAGTCAACTCGATCGGAATCCTCTTCCTCAAAAGGCTCATTACTCATTATTTCCAAAGGCTCATCTAAACGGCGCATGGCCCTGCTTGCGTGCCAGTGGCCTAGGTGAGATGCTCTGGAGTACTTTCTGATAGGTTCGCTCATGCAATAGGAGATGTCTCCGGGTCCGTCCAGGTCTCCAAGGGGCACGCTGCACATTCTGTCGGCAACCTGCATTTGAGGCACCACACTCAATTTTGCAAAGTCAGTTACTTTATCCTCTTCTGCACGTTCTACTACGAGGAGGAAGTTGGTGCGGGGTCCAGCCAAGTTGTAGCGAATACCTAAATATTCTTGTTCTTCGGCATCTTTACTGGCAACCATGCGCATATTAGCAACAAGTTGGACAAGGGCTTTTCCAAATTCTTGGTCTAACCGTTTTATGGTGATTCCTTGCTTTTGTCCATCTTCTAAAAAAGACATTTTTAATTCATCAATCGGCTCTCTCAGGAAAGCTGCTGATGAACAAGAGTCAGCCGAGTAAGCCGTCCTCGGGGCCCTAGAGGTCCAAATTGCATCTTGAGGCCAGTGAACACTAACTGACTTCAACAGTGGAGCCTGAAGGCGGACAATTACACTGTTTGCAGCATCCTCGATGTCAGAGTAGCTGTAAACTGATTCGTACACTCCGCCTGTGGACTCAGAAATTTCAGTCAAAAGACTGCCGTAAGGAGCCATCCCGATTCCTAAGGTGAAGATTCTTCTGCCTGTCTTTTTGGCAGCTTTTTTCACGCTCTTCGTATCCCAAACTTCTCCGTCGGTAATTAAGAGAATGGCGCTATTCTCACTTTCCCCTCGGCACAGGTCTGTGCATCCATTCAAGGCACCTGCAAGCTCAGTTCCTCCTAAATCGGCCTGAATGTGCTTGATGACTTCTCCCCATGGTCTTGTAAGCCATTCCTTAATTCTGGAGTTGCACTCCGGAATGGTGACATTTTTTGCAATTTTTTCCAGTCTCAGATCAGATCCAAAACGATACAGGGTAACTTGATCCTGTGGATCCAACCCTCCCACAATTTTTGAAAGTGTTTCTTTTGCCCACTTAATTCGGCTTCCATCCATTGATCCGGAGCAATCAAGTAAGACACAGAGATCTAGGGGTGCTTTTTTAGGAGCCATCTGCGGAATAAAAGATGCCAAGGCAGCCCACTCTTTGCCGTCTTGTGCGAGACACAGAACACCTGAGCTCTCAACTTCAAGGTCAACGACAAAATCCCGGTCTGCTTTGCCGACGGCGCTAACCTTTAGACCTTCTTGGCAGTAGGAGCATCTGATAGCGTGAGAAGGAGAGTAGACAGTCCCCTCATCGAATGGCTTCTTAACTAGAAGCTCTCCGGAGCAGGCGTAATCCGCAAAAATATTCGCTTCAACTCCGGCGAGTGGTGACGGATAGGATTCGTCGCTGGCGGCATAGCGCTCATCCAATACCATCGGGATAGTGATGCGGACTTTTTTGCCGTGAAACTCTAATAGCTGCATATACTCGACAGTTATTTTGGCTTTTTCACCCGGCTTCAGATTGCCGAGTGAAGCAGTGCAAAAGTCCTGCTCTTCGATCTTGAGCATTACCGGAGAATCACCGGATTCCATGGCGTTTTCATAAGTCTCTTCTGCCTTCTTCTTTGGAAGTGCGCAAGCATGACGAACAACACCGTTTATTTCGGCCGAGAAAGAAGTAATCACACTCTTGCCATAGGGCAGCGGAAAGCTATAGCTGATTTCAATAGTATCGTCCGTGGTGTTCTCATAGTTTTGAACAGACTGATATCTGAAAAGAGGACCGTCCACTTCACCTTTCCATTGAATGGATTTCAAAGGAATGTTGGCTTTTATATGATTACTCATTGTTCTCTCCTTTATTCTGTTTGTATTCTTGAACAAGTTCAATAATTTTTTCTGTCAGCTCCGGAAGGGCCTCTGCCTTAATTTTTGCCTTTCGGTTATCTAGAACTAAGGTCATTCCTGAACCAAGAAAAATGTGGGAACACCAAGAAATTGTTCCGACTTCCGGTTCCGGGAGTGCGATTGAGTCTTCGTCATAAGAAGTGATTTCTTTTAACCGAACATTCTTATGAGACAGTCTCTTGATCTTGAGCAGCTCTTCCAGATGTTCATTGGTGTAGTAGGACCCACGTTTTTGACCCAATGGGGGTGCTACATACCCTTTTTGAATGTAGAAACGAATCGTCCTTCTTGGTATCCCAGTGAGTTCAGCGAGATCTTCCAGACGAAATTTTTTGTCGCTTTCCATCCTCTCCTCCTTAATTGAATTTTATTATACACTAATTATGTCTTAAAAAGTGTCATAAAAATAAATTGCTGTTCAAAAACTTCAAAAAGTGTCTATCTTCTTGAATATTTAAGAATTTTCTACTTCGGTTTGGGGAGAGATGAGTTCGAAAAGTCAAAGACCTCTTTGAAAAGTTGAGTTCGAAGAGGTCAAAGATGAAGTCGTTATGACTGATTAAGAAAAGCCAATCTTGCGGACGGCGCCTCCGTTTCCTTTGATTCGTACCTCGTCTTTAAGAGCCTCGAAGAAAGCTTTTTTCGTTTTCTCGGTTCTGAATTTGAATTGGCGATAGACGGCGGCAAAATCACCGGGGGTTAGCTTTTCAAGGTCTTCAAGTTCAGCCAAAACTTCTGCTAACGAACCTTGAAGCCGAAGCTGAGAAGAATACTTTTTGAATAGTTTTTTAGCTTGTTCAGGTTTTAAGAAGTCAAACTTTGTTTTCAGGTCAAAGCGGCGCAAAGCTGCCGGATCAAGAAGATCTATTAAGTTGGTGGTCGCAATAAACACACCTTCGAAGTTCTCAATTTGTGTCAGCAGCTCATTGACTTGTGTGACTTCCCAGGAGTGACTGCTTAACGTTCTGTCTCTCAAGAAAGAATCGATCTCGTCAAGCAAAAGAACGGCATCATCTCTCTGTGCGTCTTCAAAGGCTTGGGCAATAATCTTTTCCGTTTCCCCAAGATAGCAGTTCAATAAGTTAGAAGCTTTTCGAACGATGAGTGGTTTTTCAAGGTATTTTGCCAACCACTTTGCGTAGGCAGTTTTCCCGGTCCCGGGAGGTCCATAAATGCAAATTTTTGCGCTCCCGGCACGTTTAACGCCTTCTGCGATATTTTTGAGTTCGAGCATGGAATTGGTTAAATCCGGGTCATACAAGTAGCTTTGATTATTTTCGATAGGAGGCAGTTTAGGAAGGCCTTGGGCTTTGAGTTTTTCTGTAATGATCTCCATGGCAACTTTGGAAGAGAGTTTCATTGAAGTCTTAGAGAATGTCTCTAAAATTTCTGCTACTTGGGTGATAAGCCCCGGGGAAAGAAAGTTGCTCTTTGTAAGTCGAGTTAATTCTTTTTCATCGAGAAATTTTCCTAGTTTTTGATGTGTTATGTCCTTGAGAGCTCTCAAAGGAGGATTTGCTACCTCTAAAACAAAGGTAAATCTTCGAATCATCGCAGGATCGAGGCCAGCAATAGAATTTGTCATCCATATTGTTGGAGTTTGGTTTTCCTCCAGACACTTGTTGATAAAAGCCTTGTTAGTACGAAAGTTGTAAGATTTTTGAATTCCTTCGTTGAAGAGATCCGCTGCTTCATCGACGGCAAGCAGAGAGTCGCTGGAGGAGCTCAACAAGGAAGAAGCAACTTGCCAATTTTTCCAACGGCTCGTGGACTCGGATGATTTGCCGGATGTGGAAAGAGAAGGTTCAAAAGCTTTTAGTCCGGATTCTTTAGCTAATAAGCGACTTAACTCGGTTTTTCCTGTTCCGGGCGGCCCATACAAGAGAATGTTTACTCCTTTCCTGGGATTTGAGGCATTCTGCTTTAGAAATGGAAGAATTATGTTCGGAATAGCTGGAAGAAAATTAAAGTCTTTTAAAGATAAAACACTAGGTTCGGTTTGAATCAGGTATTGAGAAAAGAGCTTCTTTTTTGTAACAGTTCCCCAAATATATTGGTTCAGATCATTGTTGTGAAAAACTTCGAATAAATCTTGCGCATCATCAGAGGGGTAGCTATTGAGTGTCAGAACTCCGCAGTTGACTAATCTTCCTTCCGGAGAAATGACTTTCATGACTTCAGTAACCGAGACGTCGAAAAGCCACGCCATCATCTCTCCCAGCATATGTATTCCTTTATTGGTGAAGTCAAAGAAATTGATGACTTCCTTCAATAAAGGATTGGCTTGAATAAGAAGAAGGAAAAATAACATATCAGTTTCAAAGCTTGAAAGACGCAAACACTCCTGCAGCACTGCTGCATTCTGCTGCATCTTCTCCGGAAAGAGACCGGAAGTTTTGACTTTATCGGATATACATTGATAGAAGTCAAAGAGTTCCTGTGGAACATCTTCTCCTTCTCGGCCTAATTTTTTTCTGAGTTCTTCGTAGGCGCGAGATACCTCGTCAGGAAGTTCGTCCTCGAACTCTTCAAAAGTTTTAGGCTCTTCATCATCTTCAAACCTTCCCGAATCAATAATCTTTTGTACCAGCTGAGAAAGAAGGTCGCTAATGACTGCCCCCACTTCAGTTCCCGGCAGAACCCTGTATCTTTCCGCGGGCTTTCTTATTGAGTAGTTTCTTTCCAACCTGAACCAGCCGCCTCGCTCTACTAAAATCTTGGCAATCCAATAATCAACGGCAGCTACGCTTTCTTCACAAGCACCTGTAAAGCTCAAACCAAAACTGAGCTTTTTTCGTTTTCTTCTAAACATATTTTGCGCTCCTTTGATCTTGTTCTATTATTGCATTTAAAGCGTTAATTTATGACGCAAGAGAATGGTCAAATTTGAATATTAATGTTTGCTACCAAGAGATTTATTCAATTTTTGCTCTGTCTTAATTGAGAGGATTTTTTACTAAAAAAGATACGTAAAATTTCTTGAAAAGACACAAAAAAATAATTTTGTCTAGTGGAATTAGTTCTAAGTTTTTCGATTTAGCCGTTTTTTCCTATCTAAAATTTAGTAACAACTTTTGACAATAGGAATTGAATAAATGAAACGTACCCTACCTTTTCTACTTTCACTGGTTCGACAAGGATCGCTGGTAAAGCAGATTATTGTGGCTTTGGTCCTTGGTATCGCTGTTGGAGTTTTATGGCCCAGCGGTGCTGCCTCCTTGGAGGTTTTAGGAAGTTTCTTCGTCTCTGCGTTGAAGGCAGTTGCGCCGGTTTTAGTGTTCGTTCTGGTTGCTGCATCTATCGCTAATCAAGACACCGGCAGCGGCGGCAAAATTAAATCGGTTCTCTTCCTCTATATCTTAGGAACTTTCTCTGCTGCATTGGTCGCTGTTATTGCAAGCTTTATGTTCCCGACCTCGATTGCGTTAGTTGAAGTTAAAGATGCAGTCACTGCACCCGGAGGAATTGCAGAAGTTATTAGGAACTTGATTTTCAATCTCGTTGATAATCCTGTTAAAGCTTTGGCTAATGCTAACTATATCGGTATTTTGGCTTGGGCAGTTAGTTTGGGTATCGCTCTTCGTCATTCCAGTGACGAAACTAAGAAGATTGTCAGCGATTTATGCAACGGCGTCGAGTACATTGTCAGACTTGTTATCCGTTTAGCTCCGATTGGTGTTTTCGGTTTGGTCGCCGGTGTCATAGCATCCACAGGTTTGGAAGGCATGCTTAGCTACGTTAAGCTGCTCGTCGTCCTTATCGGCTGCATGATCTTTATCGCCTTGGTCGTCAATCCCTTGTTGGTATGGTTCTATACACGCAAGAATCCTTTCCCCCTCGTTTGGATGTGCTTAAGAGAAAGCGGTGTTACAGCGTTCTTCACCCGTTCATCTGCCGCTAATATTCCGGTCAATATGAACCTTTGCCGTAAACTGAACCTCGACGAGAACGTTTACGCTATTTCCATCCCGGTGGGTGCAACTATTAACATGGCCGGCGCTGCTGTCACTATTACCGTTTTGACTTTGGCTGCCGCCACTACATTGAACGTTCATGTTGATATCGGAACGGCTCTCTTGCTTTCCTTGGTTGCTACCGTTTGTGCGTGCGGCGCATCCGGTGTACCCGGCGGTTCTCTTCTTCTTATTCCATTGGCTTGTGGGTTGTTCGGTATTGAACAGAATGTTGCTATGCAGGTTGTTGCCGTGGGCTTCGTAATCGGCGTCTTACAAGATTCCGCAGAAACTGCTTTGAACTCTTCAACAGACGTTTTGTTCACAGCAGCTGCTTGCGAATACAATCAAAGAAAAGAAGCAAGCGCTCACTAATCTGAACCATTCAGGTTCATAAAGAAATCTTTCGCCTGCCTCCGTTTGAATGATGAAGGCAGGCGATTTTTATTCGATGAATTGAAATCAAATGGTAAAAGTAAAAAAGGACTCCAACAGCTAAAGTTGGAATCCTTGTTTTCTATTTAATACTTCTAAAAAACTTACTTTTTCACAAATCGGACAGGCTGTTCAACCGGATTGGCGCCGCCTCCGAAGGTAACAGGCTGATCCTGCCATTCGGCATCTAAAGTCGGAGTCAAATCGTCTTGAGTAAGCTCCGCTTTCTCCGGTTTCACATTGGCAATCGATAATAAAGCTTCGGTGACCGGAAGCCACGGACTATTCATTAGCTTAAGCTCACGGTTGATGGATTGAATAAGCGGCGCCGCACTTGTAAGCCACATCTGAGCGTCAGCAAATTTGAGTCCGGATAAAAACTCTAAGATCGCCGGAAGGAAATCCGGTAATTCATTGCTCTCAAATTTCAGTCCGTGATCCTCATATAGGCGCAGAAGATTGAGCATTGCAGAACCTCTCCCGCGGGAATCACCATGCAGATGTTCGAATAAATTCAAACTGGCTTTCTTGCCTAAGTCAAAAGTGGAGACATAAATTCCTTGCAGATTTGCTAAAGATGATGAAGAAAAGTGTTCAATCATCTTGGATAAATTTGCCTTGACTTTCTGACTGAGAGTAGGCGCATTTTGAATCGAAGAAGAAATCTCATCTAGTTCATCAAATAATTGCTGTCTCGGGTAAACAAGCAGACAAGCCATGGCCTTTAGTTCAACATTCATTATTTACCCCCTGTTAAGGGTTATCTCTACATACAGAGATCATACAAAAGATAAGTACGCTAATAACTCCAGGGGGCGGTGTGAATACCCAAATCGATGATTGTAAATGCTTATTTCAGTGATAAAGATCAGGAAGATAGGCCCAAAATGGATGATTTTCAAAGGGGTAGTAGGGGATAACTCCTACACTTCAAGAAGATAATCCATAAATTAAAGGAGCGCATTATGCGTGCAGATATTAAGGTTTGGAACCCTGAAAATCCTGCCCAATGGAATAAAACATTAGCATGGACAACAGTTTGGTTAAGTACCTTCAGTTTGACATTGGGCTTTTGTGCCTGGTTCTTGGTACCTTCTTTGGCTCCTAGATTAAATGAAATCGGCTTTCAGCTTGATCACCGCCAATTGTATTGGTTGGTGGCCATGGTAGGCCTTTCCGCAGGAACTTTAAGAATTATTTGGACCTTCTTACCCCCAATTTTGGGAACAAGAATTCTAGTAACTTTTTCAACGGCTTTGCTGTTGATCCCGCTGTTCTGCTGGGTATACGCAGTAATGAATCCCGGTACACCGTATTGGGTTTTGCTGCTGTTCTCTTTGTTCAGCGGTATTGGCGGCGGTACATTCTCGGGCTTGATGGCAAGTACTAATTACTACTTCCCGAAAAAGCAGAGAGGATTCGCTTTAGGCGTCCAAGGCGGTCTATCTGACTTCGGTACCGGTTTAGTTCAGTTTGTCACACCATTAGTAATCGGTTTCAGCGCTTTTGCAGCACTTGGTGCTCCTCAGGTTGCTCACTTGGCTGACGGCAAGACGGTTCAATACTGGCTTCAGAACGCAGCCTGGATTTGGATTCCGTTCGTCGTCATTATTACTATTCTGTCTTGGCTTTGCCTGCGTTCAGTTCCCGTAACCGCAAACATCAAGAAGCAGTGGGCCATTTTCGGTAATAAACACACCTGGTTTATGACTTTGTTCTATTACGGAACATTCGCAACATTTGCCGGACTCGGTGCTCAGTTGGCTTTGTTGGGAACTCACGAATTTGCTCATATCGAAAACGCTCCGAACGTCGTTGCATTAGCTTGGTTAGGCCCTGTCATCGGAGCTTTGTCAAGAGTCGGTGCAGGTAAGGTTGCTGATTCCATCCGCGGCGGCCGTGTCACCACGATTATGGCTGTCTGCAATATCATCGGCTTGCTCGGGTTGTGGCTCTACAAACCGGATTCTGTAATGGGATGCTGGATTTGGTTAGGCTTCATGTTCTGGGTATTCTTCTGGACCGGTGTCGGCAATGCCTCTACTACTGAACAGATGGCTGTTCTGTTCCCGCCGCTTCAGGGTGGCGCAGTCGTTGGTTGGACTTCAGCAATCGGTGCTTATGGTCCTTTCACTATCGGCGTCCTCTTGGCTGAAACCAACGCAGCAACAATGTTTGCCGTAACAACAGCAATCTTTATCGCTATCTTATTAATCAATATTTATTACTACGACCGTAAAGATGCCCCGGATCTTTGCTAATTCGTCGGACAAATAAATAAAAAGGGAGAACCTATATGCCTGGAATGATGAAAAGTTCTCTGTTCTTCTCAAAGAAGGTCGGTTCCTATTCAGATGGTTGGGGCGAAGTTGTAAACGCTGACCGCGGTTGGGAACAGGCTTACAGAGACAGATGGGCACATGACAAAATCGTCCGTTCTACCCACGGCGTTAACTGTACCGGCTCCTGCAGCTGGAAGGTATACGTCAAGGACGGTATTGTCACATGGGAAACCCAAGAAACTGACTACCCCCCAACGCCTCCCGGAGTTCCGAATCACGAACCTCGCGGATGTCCTAGAGGAGCAAGTTACTCTTGGTATCTCTACAGTGCCTCCAGAATTAAACATCCGTTAATCAGAGCTGAGCTTCTTAACTATTGGGAAGAAGCTCGGAAGACAATGGATCCGCTAGCTGCTTGGAAGAGCATTGTTGAAGATCCGCAGAAGAAGAAAGCCTATTGCGAAGCCCGCGGTATGGGCGGATTGGTTAGAACTTCCTGGAATACCGCTCTGGAAATTATCGCCACTGCCAACCTCTACACGATTGACAAGTACGGTCCGGACAGAATCGCCGGCTTCTCACCGATTCCAGGCTACTCTATGGTCTCCTACGGAGCAGGTACTCGGTATCTGTGCTTGATCGGCGGTACGCCTCTCTCCTTCTATGACTGGTATTGCGATTTGCCGCCGTCATCTCCTCAGACATGGGGCGAACAAACTGACGTTCCTGAATCTGAAGCTTGGTACTACTCCAGTTACATCCTTGTTTGGGGTACCAATATTTCCATGACCCGTTCTCCGGACGCACACTTCCTGATTGAAGCCCGTTATAACGGTACCAAGGTTGTGAACGTCTGTCCGGATTACGTGGAAGTAACGAAAGACGCCGATATGTGGATCCATCCGAAGCAGGCAACCGATGCTGCTTTGGCTTTGTCTATGGCTCACGTCATCTTTAAAGAGTTCCACTACGAAAATCCGGACCCGTATTTCACCGAATACGTTAGAAACTATACCGACTTCCCAATGCTTGTCATGCTCGACAAGAATGAAAAGGGCGGCTATGTTCCGGGACGTCTGCTCCGTGAATGCGATATCGGCGCTCCGGCCGGAGAAAACAATCCGGAATGGAAGACTGTCGTCTATGACGAACTGACAAAAGAAGTGGCCGTTCCGCAGGGCTCAATGGGTTACCGTTGGGGTCAAAAAGAAGGCCAGGATCTCGGCAAATGGAATTTGAACTCCGTAGACGGACGTACAGGCAAAGAAATTAAACCGCAGTTGTCCTTCTTGAAGGATTCGCCGGAAGTAGTTGATGTTTCCTTCCCGTACTTCGGCGGAAGAGAACGCCCGATGTTTACTCCGAACGAACAGACTTCCGATGTTATCGTTAGAAAAGTTCCTGCTAAGACAATTAAAGTTGACGGAAAAGAATACTTAGTCGCTACAGTGTTCGATTTGTTCGGCAGCTACCTTGGCGTCGACAGAGGCTTGGGCGGTGAAGTTGCTCATAGCTACGAAGATAACGTGCCGTTTACACCGGCATGGCAGTCTGTCATTACCGGCGTTGAACCCGAATATGCAATCACTGTAGCTCGTGAGTTTGCAAAAGCAGCTTCTAAGACCAAAGGCCGTGCTTGCGTTCTGATGGGCGCAGGCGTTAACCAGTGGTTCCAGACCGATAACACTTATCGTACGGTTATTTACCTTCTGTTGATGTGCGGTACTTGCGGTGTCGTCGGCGGAGGCTGGTGCCACTATGTGGGTCAGGAAAAGATTCGTCCGGAAGCCGGATGGTCCGAATACTCTTTTGCTAAAGACTGGGAGCCCGCCAGCCGCCATATGAATGCGACTAGCTACTTCTATGAACATACCGACCAGTGGCGTTACGAAAGAATTCCTCTGTCCGATATGCTGTCCCCTTTGGCAGATACCAAAGTTTATAACGGCACTTATGTCGACTATAACGTTAAGTCTGAAATGATGGGCTGGCTGCCTTCTGCTCCTCAGCTCAACGTCAACCCGACAAAGATTGCCCCGCTCGCTCAGAAAGCCAACGAGGATCCGACTCAGTATTTGATCGATCAGCTCAAGGCCAAGAAGATTCAGTTCAGCTGCCAGGATTTGGATGCTGAAGAAAACTGGCCGAGAAACTTATTCGTTTGGCGTTCGAACCTGCTCGGTTCTTCCGGCAAAGGTCAGGAATACTTCCTGAGACATTTAATGGGAACTCAGAGCGGTATTCTCGGCGGAGAATTAACAGAAAAGGACGGCTCGCTGCTTCCGCAAATGGTTAAATGGCGTCCGCCTGTCACGGGTAAATTGGATCTATTGGTCAATATGGACTTCCGTATGAGTACAACGTCCATTTACTCCGACATCATCCTTCCGACAGCAACCTTCTACGAAAAGAACGATATCAACACAACGGATATGCACAGCTTCATCCATCCGTTCGTTAAAGCCGTTCAATGTTCTTGGGAAGGCCGTTGCGACTGGGATACTTACAAGGACATCGCCAAAAAACTTTCTGAAATCGCTGCGATGTATCCGGATAAATTCGGTAACGTCGTTGATATGGTTATGACGCCGCTCGGTCACGATTCTCCTCATGAATTGGGCCAAGCTCTGGATGTTAAGGCCTGGTACAAGGGCGAATGCGATTTGATTCCGGGCAAGACAGCTCCGTTGATTCACGCAGTTCCGAGAGACTACCGCACCATTTACGATAAGTACACGTCTATCGGACCTCTGCTCAGCACAAAGGGCGGCGGCAACCGCGGCATCAAATGGAACCTGGATCCGGAAATTGAAGAGTTAAGACAGTTGAACGGTACGGTTACCGAAGGCGTTGCTAAAGGACGTCCGAAGATGCTTACCGACATCAATGCCGCTAACTTCATCATGAGAGTTTCTCCGGAAACCAACGGTGCTTTGTCGTACCGCAGCTGGACATTCGTTGAAAACCAATGCGGTGTTAAATGCCGCTGGATGTCCGAGGGTCATATCGAAGACAAGATCACCTTCGATGATTTGGCTCACCGTCCGGCAAAGACATTTACCGCCCCGGACTGGTCCGGCACGATTACTCCGGAAACTCCGTATGTCGCATTCTGGCAGAACGTGTTTGTCAAACTTCCGTGGCGTACTCTGACGGGACGACAGCAGTTCTATCAAGACCATAGCTGGATGAGAGCTTTCGGTCAGGAATTTGCTCAATATCGTCCGCCTGCATTCCAGAGATCGTTGGAGGGTTATAAGGATATTGCGGCAAACGGCAATAAAGTCATCATGCTGAACTTTATGACCGCCCACCAGAAATGGGGTATTCACTCCACTTATTACGACAACGAAAGAATGCTTGCGCTGTCCAGAGGAGGCCCTGTGGTTTGGATGAGCAACCTCGATGCGGCTAACGCCGGCATCGTTGATAACGATTGGATCGAATGCTGGAACTGCAACGGTTCAGTTGTTGCCAGAGCCATTGTCTCTTCAAGAATGCCGGAAGGCCTGTGCATCATGCAGCACGCTACTGAAAAGACAGTTAATACACCGGGATCTGAGATTAACCACATGAGAGGCGGCGACCATAACTCTCCGACAAGAGTTATCGTCAATCCGACTCACATGATCGGCGGTTACGCTCACCTCTCTTATGCCTTCAATTATTACGGAACTATCGCTCCAAACAGAGATGACTTCGTGTGGATGAGAAAGATGAATAAGATCGACTGGATGGAAGAAGAAGCTCCGAGCAAAGGAGGTAATTTATGAAAATCCGTGCACAAATAGGGATGGTATTAAACCTCGATAAATGCATCGGTTGTCATACTTGTTCCGTTACCTGTAAGAATGTGTGGACTAACCGCCCCGGTACCGAATATATTTGGTTCAACAATGTTGAAACAAAGCCGGGCGTCGGTTATCCGAAACAATGGGAAAACCAAAAGAAGTGGCTGGGCGGCTGGGAACTTAAAAACGGTACTCTTCGCCTTCGCCGCGGCAGCAAACTCGGCGTACTCGCCGGAATTTTTGCGAACGGCAAGCTTCCGGGAATTGATGAGTACTACGAGCCGTATACCTTCGATTATCAGAACCTGCAGAAAGCTCCTCGTATGAAGACTTCTGTGACGGCACAGCCAATCTCTTATCTGACCGGAAAGAAGATGAAGAAGATTGTCAACAGTGCTGCGTGGGACGATAACCTCGGCGGTACGGATCTGATGACTACACCGGATGTCAACTTAGCTAACGTAGAGCGCGAAATTTACGCACAGTACAAGAACACTTTCTTGTACTATCTGCCGCGTCTGTGCGAACACTGCTTGAACCCGGCCTGCGTAGCCAGCTGCCCGTCCGGTTCGATCTACAAGCGTGAAGAAGACGGCATCGTCTTGGTCGACCAGAACAAGTGCCGCGGTTGGAGAATGTGCGTCTCCGGCTGTCCCTACAAGAAGGTTTATTACAACTGGTCTACCGGCAAAGCCGAGAAATGCATTTTCTGTTATCCGCGTGTAGAAAGCGGTCAGCCGACCGTTTGCGCTGAAACCTGCGTCGGGCGTATTCGTTACATGGGCGTAATGCTTTACGATGCGGACCGCATCAAAGAGCTCGCTTCCACACCAAACGAAGAAGATCTTTACGCAGCCCAGAAATCCATTTTCTTGGATCCGAACGATCCGAATGTTGAAGCTCAAGCACTTGAAGCAGGAATTTCTCACGACTGGATCGAGGCCGCGAAGAAATCTCCAATCTACAAGATGATCTGCAAGTGGGGCGTAGCGCTTCCGTTGCACCCGGAATTCAGAACTCTGCCTATGGTTTGGTATGTTCCGCCGCTTTCTCCGATTGCTCAGGCAGTCGATGCGGGCAAGCTTTCTTTGAAGGGGGATCTTCCGGATGTAGAAAGTCTGCGTATTCCTGTCCAGTACTTGGCAAATCTGTTTACCGCAGGCAACACAAAACCGGTTCTGGATGCTCTAGGACGCCTGTTGGCTGAAAGAAAGATCCTTCGTTCTTACAGCAACGGTGCCGGAATATCTCAGTTCCTGACTTGTGAGGTATTCCCTGAAGAGCTCAAGGATAGTCCGGACGTTAAGCTTCTGGATTCTTTGGGACTGACATTGCAGGATGTTTGCGATATGCATAATCTCTTTGCTATTGCCGACTATAAAGACCGCTTTGTCGTACCGTCAGCCAACCGCAACCATATGGCAAGTATGCTGTCTCAGGGTTCTCAAGGAATTAACTTGGGAGGCGGTGCTGACATGCGCCGCAGAGCGTCGGTTATCTTCGGCGGTCCAATGAACCGAAAGGTCATCCCTCTTTTCGAAGAGTATGAACGCAGTACCGATAAGGTGGGAGGCTAATGATGAATGATCTCTATCTAACCTTAAATTTCGTGATCTTCCAAGTGATGCCCTATGCGATCTTGGCAATCCTGCTTCTCGGCAGCTTTGCCAGGTATCTGATTAGCCCGTTTTCCTGGAAGAGCCAGAGCAGCGAACTCATCGATAAAAAAGACTTGATGTGGGGCGCAAATTTGTTCCATATCGGTGTCATCATCGTGTTCTTCGGTCACGTCTTCGGCCTCTTTACTCCGAGCGCAATCCTCGACATGATGGGAATGACTCCTGCCGTTCACCAACTGGTTGAAGTCTTTGTAGGAGGCACCTTTGCCGTTGTAGCAGTCCTTGGCATCTTTATTCTGTTCTTCCGCCGTTGTTTCAATGATAGAGTCAGAACAGCATCAAGACCAAGCGACTACCTGGTTTTGATTCTCCTGATTGCCGTATTGCTTTTCGGATGCGCTTCCGTTATTGAGTCCTATCTGTATGACCACTCCGGTGCAACCATCGTATTGTTCCGCTCTTGGGTTCATGGTTTACTTACTTTCGACCCGAATGCTTGGACCTACATGCTGCAGGTTCCCGAACCTCAGAAATGGCATATCTTCATCGGTTTGTTGGTATTTTTGGTTGTCCCGTTTACCAGACTGGCTCACATCTGGAGCGGATACTTCACACCATTATTCCTTATCAGACCGCACCAGATTATGCGTATTAATAGGAAACCAATGAAGTAATCAACTGCTTCGCAAAAGAAAACCCGGGCCACATCGCTCGGGTTTCTTTTAAACTGAAGCAAGACAAAGTCACTCGCAGTCTAAGAAGATCGTTTAATAATAACAGCCGGTTTATAATTTTTTGTCCTAGTCAAAGAACACTCCGGATCCAAGTATGAGCGACTTTTCTTCAAGCATTTCAACTAAGCTGGTTCATGTCGGTAGAAACACAGACGTGAGCCAAGGTTTTGTCAATATTCCACCGTTTAACGGCTCTACGGTTTTGCACCATTCTTCCGCAGATATGAAAGAAAGAACACGCCGTCAAATGAACGGAGAGGAAGTTCTGACTTATGGGACCGGGGGAGGACCCACACACGATGCTTTCTTTCAATTGATGAACGAGCTGGAAGGCGGGGAAGGTACTTGGGCCTATTCCACCGGTCTTGCCGGCTGCGTGATTCCTTTTTTTGCTTTTGTGAAAGCAGGCGACCATGTGTTGGTTACAGACTCAGTCTATGGACCTACACTATGTTTTTGTGAAACGATTCTACGAGGACTAGGAATTGAGGTTGAGTTTTACATTCCGACGATAGGTGAGAGAATTGAGGAGCTCATACGTTCCAACACCCGTTTGATTTTTATGGAGAGCCCTGGCAGTCACTCCTTTGAGATGCAGGATGTTCCGGCGATTGTTCGTGTTGCTCAAAAACATAACGTCTGGACCATGATCGACAATACTTGGGCGACTCCAATGTATTTTCAGCCGTTGAAAGCTGGTGTCGATGTTGTCATCCATGCAGCGACTAAATACATCGGAGGCCATTCTGATTTGCTGATGTCAACGGCAACCTGCAATGCCAAGGCGTGGCCTTTGGTAAAGGCCGTCAGCATTACGATGGGACAGTTAGCTCCGGCAGACACTATTTATTTGGCCCATCGCGGCATTCGGACGATGAAAGTCAGAATGGAGGCACAGTTCAAATCCGCGCAGAAAATTGTTGATTGGTTAGAGCAGCAGCCGGAGGTCGAAAAGATTTTGTGGCCTGCTCACGAAAAAGATCCCGGTTATCCGATCTGGAAAAGAGATTTCACGGGAGCCGCAGCCTTATTTGCTGTCAAACTAAAAGACAATGTGCCTGATGCTGCTTTGGATGCTTTCTTGGACAACCTTAAACTCTTCGGGCTTGGATATTCATGGGGCGGTTATGAAAGTTTGCTTATCCGGAGTTACGGAAAGCGATGCAAAGATGATTCAACAGCTTTTGAAAAGATGCTTCGGTTGTCCATTGGGCTGGAAGATGCAGAAGACCTTATAAGAGACCTCCAGAGAGGTTTTGAAGCATTGCGAAAGGAAATGCCCTAGCGAAGAAAGAAAAGGCGCCAAAGGCGCCATTTCGTTAGTTCTGTGTAGATGTTTTTCTTGGTTTCTGCTTTCTTGATGCCAAAATCTTATCGAACAGGCAGTTTGGAATGATCTTCAGAACTTTAGAGAGCACGCCCATTTGCCAAGGAATCGTCACATAGGACTTTTTCTCAAAGATAGCTTTAACAGCCTCTTTGGCAAATTCTTCCGGTGTCAGAAGGAAAGGCATCTTATACGGATTTTTTGCGGTTAAAGGCGTCTTCACAAATCCCGGAGAAATGGTCAAGACGTCCACGCCGTGCTTTTTCATTTCCACGCGCAGACTTTCGCAGTAAGTGATGACTGCTGATTTGCTTGCGCAGTACGCTTCGCTTCCCGGTAAGCCGCGGATGCCGGCTACGCTGGCAATACCAACCAACGTTCCTCTTTTTCTTTCCATCATCGGTGCTTCAAAAGCGTGGAAAGTGGAGGCCATGGATAACACATTGGTTTCGAATACTTGGTCAAATACTTCCAAGTCCTCTTTGAATTGTGTTTTGACTCCGATAGAGACACCTGCACAGGCGATTGCCACATCCACGCCGCCGCATTCTTTATCGAACTTACGGGCTTCGTCAATCAATTTTTCTCTATCAGTTACATCGCAGACAATGGCCTTATGCAAATGAGAGTGTGGAAGGCGGGAGATAATCTCATCGAGTTTTTCTTTTCTTCTGGCAACAAGTCCGAGAGTTGCGCCCTTAGCGGCAAATTCTTTTGCGAGCGCTTCCCCGATTCCGCTGGAAGCTCCTGTAAGAAAAATGTTCATTTATTTAATTTCCGTGAAAGCGTACTAAACCGCAATAAAGAGATCATTTTAATGGTGCAGAGCGGCTTCCTGCAGGCTGCGAATGAAAAAAAGCTCCTTAAAGTGGAACGTTAAGGAGCTTACTCGCAGAAGAGAGAATTATTTGTTACTTTCTCTTTCTTTGTTGATTAGGAAATCCATCACCTGGATAGCGCCCTCGCGTGTTCCGACCATATGAGGCGCGGTGATGTATTTTCCGTTGACTGCATTACAAGGAGTGCCGTCGATGTCATAAGCCATCCATGTTTTGCGAGCCTTTTCAGTGTTCATCTTCGTGGAGAAAGAATTAGCGGCCTTTAAGAACTCTTCCTTATTCAGCCCATTGGAGGCTAAATAATCAGCAACGCTGTTAAGGTCCGGCATTTCTCTGCCTTCTTTAATAACAGCATTGAACATCATGTCGTGGTACGGATCGAGCTTATTGAGTGCTTCAAGCGCGTAATAGGTCTGAGTGAAGTGCTTAGTTTTATCAGACCATGCCACCGGGATTCTCTTGAACACAACATCATTCGGAAGCTGGGCTGCCCAAGGTTCTACTGATTTTTCATAGGTGTAGCAGTGCGGGCAGGTATAAGCAAAAAATGTAAGAACTTCGATTTTCTTTGGATTGGAAGTTTGAACCGGAGTTTTTAAAGCAACATAATCAGTTCCGGCAACTGGCTTATCCGCAGATGCAAAAACTGTCAGAGGCATAAAAGCTGCGATTGCTGCAGCAAGTATTGAACGTCTGAGCATATTTAAACCTAATAAATAAAATATTCAAAAATGCTAGTAAATTGAACTGAAGAGGAAATTAAATAACAATACGCAGTCAAAAGACTGCGTATCGGATACTACTGAAGATGTTTATTTCACTCGTCCTACTGTTGCCTGGAACGAGTTCTGCATTAAGCGGGTTTTGACATCATTGGCTTCTTGATTGGTCCCGTAAGGTCCGAGACGGACTCTGTACCATGTTGTTCCGTTTTCAACTCTCTTAATGATTCGGGATTCAAAGCCGAGAAGACCAAGCTCTGCTCTAAGGTTTTCTGCTTCAGCTTCTCCTTTGAAAGCACCTGCTTGGACAACATAGCGGTAAGTTTCTTCAGTCGGCTGCTTAACCTCTTCTTTGGAGTTGGGGGCATCGGTAGGGTTAGGGTACTGAGGCTCTACAGTTACAACTTTGCTTTTCGGAGCGTTGGCCGGAGAGTCTCCGGTTCCATTAAGCGCAGCGTTCGGATCCGGAATCGCACCGTTGGCGATAGGATTGATTTTCTCACTGGCCTGGTTCACTTTATTGATAAAAGGAATCGGTGCATTGGTAATGAAAAGAGCAGCCGCTGCGCAGGCTCCAACACCTACGACACCCCCGACTAAAAATCCATAAAACCACGTTCCAAAACCGGATCTGCCTGCCATTTCTATTGCTCCTTATCGGCTCTGTCCAATCTTTCCGGAGCTGACACTCCCAAGATTCCGAGGCCGTTTTTGAAGACTTGCTGGACCGCCAATAATAAAGCGAGACGAGCGTTTCTTGTCTTCTCATCCTCAACGAGTACTCTTTCTGAATTGTAGAAAGAATGGAACTTGGATGCCAGATCAGACAAATACGCAACTAAGCTGTGCGGTGCAAGTTCGTTCGCGGCCGAGGCAAGAACATTCGGGTAGTCAGAGAGCAAATTCATCAAAGCGAGCTCGGAAGGAGCTGTTAAAACGCTCAGATCGAAGCTTGAGGCCTGTTGTTCGCTCGGAACACTGAATCCTTTTTCCGCAGCTTGCGCAAAAATAGAGCAAATACGGGCATGAGCGTATTGCAGGTAATACACCGGATTTTCATCAGACTGACTTTGAGCCAAATCGATATCCAGATTGAATTCCGCGTCGCTCTTTCTGTTAACTAAGAACAAACGGGCAGCGTCTTTGCCAATCCATGTTATCAGATCACGCAAAGTTACATAGGTTCCGGCTCTCTTACTCATCTTTACTTCTTGACCGTCTTTGATGACGTGAAGCATCGTATGAAGAAGATATGCAGGGAAATCTTTTGGAACTTCAAAGTTGAAAGCTGGGGCAGCCGCTTGAATGCCGGCACGGACACGTGCTACTGTGCCGAAGTGGTCTGTGCCTTGAATGTTCAAAGCTTTCTTGAATCCTCGTTCAAACTTGTTGAGGTGATAGGCCACATCAGGAACGAAATATGTGTAAGTTCCGTCAGTCTTCTTTACGACACGGTCCTTATCATCGCCGAAATCTGTGGATTTAAACCACAGTGCGCCGTCTTTCTCGTAAAGTTTTCCGGCTTTATCGATGGCTGCAACAGCGTTTTGAACTCTTCCGTCTCTATATAAAGAGCTTTCTAAGAAATAGTTATCAAAGGAGACGCCGAAAGCTTGGAGATCGTTGTACTGCTCGTTTCTTAGATAAGCAACCGCGTACTTACGAATGTTTTCTAGATCGTCGATATTTCCGCTGCTGTGAATAGGTTCGCCGTCGAATGCGCTGAAGCTTTCTTTATCTAGATACTTCTGAGCGATGTCGCGAATATATTCGCCTTGATAGCCGTCTTCCGGGAATTTGACATCTATACCCAAAATTTCTTTTGCTCGAGCCTGGACGCTGTCGGTTAACTTCTGGATCTGAACACCGGCATCGTTGTAATAGAACTCGCGGCTGACAACCCATCCTTGAGACTTAAACAAATTGGTTAGTACATCGCCGAGGGCTCCCTGGCGAGCGTGGCCTAAGTGAAGCGGACCGGTTGGATTTGCAGAAACAAACTCAATAAGAATAGTTTTATCTTTGTCGGTCGGAAGACAGCCGAATTTTGTGCCTTCTTCCAAAACAACCTTCACAACTTCCTGCTTGGCCTGATCGGACAAAGTCATGTTGATGAAGCCCGGACCTGCAATTTCTATATTTTTGAAGAATGTTTCGGTGCCCGGCTGTGCTTTGATCTTTTCAACAAGCTGTGCTGCGATATCACGAGGTGCCTTTTTCATAGCTTTGGCGCACTGTAATGCCACAGTGCAGGCCACATCGCCGTGAGCGGCTTGCTTCGGTTTCTCCAGGATAACCTTTGCAGTCTCCGGAGCACCAATTTCTTTCAGGGCCTCTGTGAAGAGGCTCGAGATATAGTCTTTCTGAGTATTAAGCATTTTTTGAAGACGCTCTCTTATTCTTCAGCTTTCTTAGAAAAAGTGATCGAGGCAAAAGCAGAGTGATTATGAATAGACTCAAAGTTTTCTGCTTCCACTGTGAAGGAGAGAATGGCCGGCTCGTCTTGGCAAAGGATGGCGACATCTCTGACTAAGTCTTCAACGAACTTCGGATTTTCGTAAGCATGTTCAGTAACGAATTTTTCGTCAGAACGCTTCAAAAGACCCCAAACGGGACAGGAAGCGGAAGATTCAATCATCTCAATTTGCTTTTCAATAGCAAAATTGGTTTCGAGCTCTGCATTGATAGAAACTAAAGAACGCTGGTTGTGAGCACCATACTTACTGATTTCTTTGCTGCATGGACACAAACTTGTTACCGGAGCTTCAACTTTTTGATTAATTTTGATATGGCCGTTTTTAGCCTCGGCAACTAATTGAACTTGATAGTTCATTGTGCTGTGAAGTTCAGAAACCGGGGCGGCTTTTTCCATAAAGAACGGAAAGGTAAGACTGATATAACCGCCATCAGCTTTTAGAGAAGAAAGCATCTGTGCCATTACATCAGTTAAAAGAGTAGGGCAAAAAGGCTTGTTGATGCTTTCGAGCAAAGTCCAGAAGCGGGACATGTGGGTGCCTTTTTTGTCTGCCGGTAAAGAAACGTACATTTCAACATCGGCAACAGTATGCTGGGAACCCAGAACAGTCTTAACTAAAATCGGGGTTTTGATCCCTTTGACCCCAACTTTTTCAATAGGAATATTACGGCGGTCTAGAGAGGATTGAACGTCCGGAAGGACCATCAAATCGTTACTTGTCATTTTTTCCTCAAAAGGTCTG
>NZ_CABSJB010000006.1:0-87908 GCF_902477955.1 uncultured Turicimonas sp.
CTTGGCCTTCCTCTTCGATCGGAGACGATTGCGCCATCCTTACTATTGGGGCCGTGAAGTTAGCTGTCACCGCAGATATGATGGCTTTAGGCACTCATTTTCTTGATGATGCCGATCCTTATACGGTCGGCAGAAAAGCTTTGGCCGTTAATTTGTCAGATTTGGCGGCGGCCGGAGCCTCTCCAAAAGCTTTTTTCCTCTCTATTGCACTTCCTGAAGCCGACCCTGTGTGGCTAAAAGGTTTTTCTGAAGGCCTTTTTGAGGAAGCTGAGAGATTTCATTGTCCTTTGCGCGGCGGAGACACAACCAAAACAGCATCCGTTAACGGTTTGCCGGGAAAGACTTGCATTTCTATCTGCGCTATGGGAGAAGTTGAAGGTGATACTTATATGACCCGCGGAGGGGCTAAACCGGGCGATGACATTTGGGTCTCGGGAACTCCGGGAGATGCCTACGCGGCCTTGGGTTCAATCTGGGGTCAGTTTGAAGTTCCCGTAAACGATTTCTCTTATTTCAAAGCACGCATGGATACGCCGACGCCGAGAGTTGAGCTTGGACAAAAATTAAAAAGCGTGGCGACGGCCTGTTGTGATATTTCCGACGGTCTGGTTGGAGATTTGGGACATATTCTTGAGAGATCAAAGGTTTCAGCAATTTTGTACTGGAAAGATTTTCCGCGTTCAGAGCCAATGAAACGGCTCCCTGAGGAAGTCCAAAGAAGATGTGTCCTTTCGGGCGGCGATGATTACGAACTTCTGTTTACGGCACCGAAGAATAAACGAGCTCAGATCGAGAACCTTAATGAGGGAGGAGCCGTCAAAGTGACGAGAATAGGAAAAATTGTCCCAGCGGCTGAACCTCTGAAAGTATTGGATCAAGACGGAAAGTCCATTGAGCTTTCGAAAAGTTTTAATCACTTTGCATAACTATGAAAGATTATTCTGTCACTGCGCCAAGTATTAAAGAGGTTTGCAAGAACCCGTGGCTTATATTTACGACTTTTTTCGGAGCGGGCTGTTTAACACCGGGGCCCGGAACGTGGGGGTCGTTTGCAGCATGGTTGGCCTTTCTTATTTTGGAGCCTTTGGTCGGAAGAGGGCTGATGTGGATTCTGACGATTCTGTGTTTTATTGTCGGAGTCATTGCCATTCCGAAGTGCGAGGCCGTGTTAAAAAAAATGGATCACGGTTCAATCGTGATCGACGAAGTGGTTGCCGTTTGGTTGGTGCTTCTTCTTTGTCCGACCGGTTTGTTTTGGCAATTGGCCGGAGTACTGGTGTTTAGATTTTTTGACATTGTTAAATTGCCGCCTGCAGCCGGACTTGATAATGGTCCTCAATCAGGCTGGACAGTGATGATTGATGATGTTTTTGCAGCTTTGTATACGCTTTTGGTTGTCAACGGGGTCGCATGGCTGCTTGTGTATTTCCTTAATGCAGAACTAATGTGGAAGGTTTTCTAATGAAAAACGAATTAAAAGCAAAGATTGCCGACCTGGCAGATGTATTAAAAGACCGTAATTTGAAAGTCGCAACTGCCGAGTCTTGCACCGGCGGTATGATTGCTGCAGCTTTGACCGATCTTCCGGGAGCCAGCGACTGGTTTGATAGAGGCTTTGTGACTTATAACAACACAGCAAAGCATGAAATGTTGGGAGTGTCTCAGAGCATCTTGGAAAAGTATGGCGCCGTCAGCAACGACTGTGTTGCTCAAATGGTAGTAGGAGCTTTAAAGAACTCTAATGCTCAAGTTGCAGTAGCAGTCAGCGGCATTGCAGGCCCCGGCGGTGAAGAACCGGGCAAGCCTGTGGGAACCGTTTTCCTAGGTTGGGGTCTCAAAGACGAAATGCCGAATATTATTCGCTTCCATTTTGAAGGCGACAGACAGCAAGTCAGAGAGCAGTGTGTTGAAGAAGCTGTCAATGGGTTATTGGATTTACTGAAAGGTTAATAAATGAGCGTCTGGATAGATGTCGGCTGTTTATTCTTATTGATTTGTCTGAATGGCTTTTTTGCCATGAGCGAAATTGCCATTGTGACAGCCCGGCGTACCAAACTACAAATGCTTGCTGAAGATGATGCACCGGGGGCCAAGTTGGCTCTTATGCTCTCTGAAAATCCGACAAGGGCTTTATCGACAATTCAAGTGGGCATTACTTCTATCGGGATTTTGTCCGGTATTGTCGGTGAGTCTGCACTTGTCGATCCTCTCTCTAAAGTCCTGACCGAAGCTTTTCCGCTTAACGAAGCGACTGCCCGCGGCTTAGCCATGGCTTGTGTGGTAATCGGTATTACTTATTTCTCTATCGTCATCGGCGAACTTGTTCCTAAGAGAGTTGGTCAGATTGCAGCTGATGCCATCGCAAGATTTGTAGCTAAACCAATTCATTGGTTGGCTTTCATTGCGCTTCCATTTGTCAAATTGCTATCTGTTTCTACTGAGTCTTTACTGAAGTTACTTGGTATTCAAAATAACAGTCAGCAGCTGACAGAAGAAGAAATTCATTCAATGATTGAAGAAGGCGGCGAAACCGGAGTGTTGGATGCTCAAGAGCACACGATGGTCAGAAATGTATTCCGTCTGGATGACAGACTAGTCGCCTCTTTAATGATTCCAAGAAGTGAAGTGGAATTTATCGATCTGCAGGACAGCAGAGAAGTTAATATGGAGAAGATTTTGAATTCTCCTTATTCTCGTCTACCGGTCTGCAACGGCGGTTTGGATGAAGTTAAGGGCATTGTGACAACACGCCAGCTTCTTAAGCAAATGGTTCAGACCGGAAAGCCTAACTTCAAGGCTCAGGATCAATATGAACCGCTGGTTTTCGTACCGGAATCTTTAACCGGCATGGAGCTGTTGGAGAATTTTAGAAAGAATTCTGCTTCCTTAGCTTTTGTGGTCGATGAATACGGTGCAATTCTCGGCTTGGTGACTCCTCATGATGTGCTGGAAGCTATTGCCGGAGAATTTACTCCGACTACTCCGGAAGATGCTCAAATTATCAAAAAAGGCGAGAACTCTTTCGAAGTTGATGGCTTGCTTCCTATTCCGGAGTTGAAGGACTTGCTTGATATTGATGAAGTTCCGGAAGAAGAGGAAGACCATTACACCACCGTTGGAGGTATGGTGATGTTCCTGCTCGAAAGAATTCCTCGACAGGGAGACAAGGTCAAATGGGATGGCTGGGAGTTCTATGTTTTAGAAATGGACGGACGGCGCCTTGACAGAATCTTGATTTCTAAGCTTCCGGAAGAGAATTCTTCTGAGAAATCATCCTAAATTACTCGTAAGAGAGCACAAAGCTGCAGAGAATTTCTACAAAAATGGAGGTTCCTGCAGCTTTTCCTTTGCATCAAGCAAGATTGTTCTTTTGATTGCGAGGCAGAACGAACGGACATCTTCTAAAGTCATTGCGTCATGCAAAATCCGATGCTTCAAGCAATGAATCTATGAATAAGAACCGTGCAAATCTCCACGAGAACACGGAAAAAGATTTTCCTTAAGAGATAGAGAGGACTTAAGGCAAGGTAAACTAAGATAGCCTTAGGAGAAAAATAAGAATGCTAGCCTCAACGATATTACAGTCCATCTCCGCGCTTTTTGTTTTACTGACCATTATTGGCTTTGGAGTCTGGCTGTCCAGAAAAAGATATTTTGATTCGCCGTCTAGTCGCGCAACTGTTTCGAAGTTAGTAAACACTTCAATTCCATGCTTTCTGTTCTATTCGGTAATTTCAAAATTTTCTCACGATGAGTTACTGAATCTTTTGACTTTTGCGGGAGTCCCGTTTCTAACCGTTGCTATTAATTATTTTATTTCTCTGCTCTTTATCCGCTTAGGTTGGGTAAGACCTCATTTGAAAGGGACTTTTATCGCGGCTTTTTCGGCGGCAACCGTTTTATTTGTCGGCGTGCCTTTAGTGTCGACGATGTATGGTTCAGACGGTATTCCGTACTTATTGGTGTACTTCTTTGCCAACTGCGTGTTTATTTGGACGGTTGGCCTTTTTAATATACAGATGGACGGAGTGCGTAAAGGAACGGGAGTTGCTCCTAAAATTATTTCGCTTAAAGGTTTGAGGATGCTTTTGTCTCCTCCATTATTGGCGTTCCTTTTAGGTCTCGCAGTGGTTCTTTCTTCAATAACGGTTCCAAATTTCATCCAAGTTTCGACTCGCTACTTAGGCCAGCTGACGACACCGTTAGCCCTTATCTTTGTAGGCATTACTATTCACCAAATTGGAGTGGATAAGTTAAGAAAGATGCCGAGAGAGGTTTGGCTTGTTCTTCTGTCCTGCTTTGTGATACGGCCGCTGGTGATGTACTTATGCACAATGCCGCTGGATATGGATCCCCTTATGCGGAAGTGTTTCATCCTTGCTTCAGCTTTGCCGGTTTCTTCCGTGATTGCAGTCTTGTCCAAAGGGTACGGAGGAGATGAAGAATTTGCCTCAGAAGCTATAGGAGCTTCTACCGTTGGAATGATTGTTGTTCTGCCCTTCTTACTGATAGCAGTCAACCTGATCTAGGCATTTCCAAAAATATTTTGCATAAATAAAACAAAAGCGCTTCCAGATGTAATCGGCTAGCCGAAAGTTAAGGCTCCGTTACAAATTGGATCGCTCCTAATGGTGCGTTCTATGCACCTAAAGCGTTACGCTCATCTATCTTTGTACTGGTAATTCCTAAGATCCTAAAAAATAC
Source organism: uncultured Turicimonas sp. (assembly GCF_902477955.1). Classification (NCBI taxonomy): domain Bacteria; kingdom Pseudomonadati; phylum Pseudomonadota; class Betaproteobacteria; order Burkholderiales; family Sutterellaceae; genus Turicimonas; species uncultured Turicimonas sp. Next base: position 4,705 of record NZ_CABSJB010000006.1, read on the forward strand.
AAAAAAGATGGGTGAGGTAATGGCTTTTGAAATTCTTTTTTTACTGTTCTTATTTGGAAACGCCTTATTGATTTTTTATTTTTATGTAAGGCAAGTTCGTTCAGTCAAACTACACCGAGACACTGTCCCTCATGTCTTTTCGGATTACGTAAGTTTGTCTGAGCATCAGAAAACCTCCGATTTGTGCCTTCATGAAGCGAAAGTGTCTGAAATTCATAGAATTACAAACTTGGTGGCAATCCTTCTTCTGACATATGGAGGAGTTTTAGGCTGGTTTAGTTCGACATTGCTTGCTAATTTCGGTAACGGGTTGCTAACGCAATATTTCATCGTATTCGGCGTATTAGCTGTTTTTGCCGCTATCGACTTGGTCTTCTCTGCTTTTGGTCAAAATAAGCTTGCAGTTCCCGGACAAAGCAGTTTCTTGAAGCGCTTAGTCTTCTGCACACTTGTTCCGTTAGCAGTACTCCCGATTTGGATGTCCGGTTCTGGTTTGTGGTGGTTCTGGGCTACTTTAGCTGTTTTTGGAATTGGTCTTGCCGTACATTTTGGCTTCTCTTTTAATGGAGCTGCTGTACGTCCAATGACTAACGGCGACCTGAAAGAGCGGTTGCAGGCTTTCCAACGACGAATCCGTTTTGAATCAGCAAAACTTTTTGTGGATGAAGAAAAGGATGCAAAAAACTCTGAAGGCGTCCAAATTGTTGGATACGGATTCAATAAGAAGATTATTCTCAGCAAGTACGTTCTTGAGCACCTTTCACCGCTTGAAATTGAGGCACTCATCGCTAATAAGGTCTGTCAGTACAAGCAAAGTCATAGCATTATGACTTGGACGGCTTTGCTTATTGTCTCTTTCCTTTTCTTCTGGGTTCTTGGTGAGGTCGTTTCTAAGCCATGGTTTTACGAAGGGCTTGGCGTCAATGGCTTGGATAAATCGGCATATGGTACGGCTTTTGTGCTCTTTATGATTTCGGCCTACGTTTTTCTTTCTCCTTTAATTCCTTTGAGAAATGCTCTTTCATGGAAACGTGATGAGAAAGCCGAAGAGAATTCAGTGCTTCTCGTTGACTGGAATGCAATGATTAGTGCTATTGCTAAGGAAACTGCTCACCGTGCCGGTTCCATGGTGCCCGATTCAATGTACTTCAAACTTGTAAGCGGAAATCCTGACCCAATGTACAAGATTAAACTGATTCAACATTTAGCTCCGCGCCACACTCGTCAAAGAGACTCTTGGCTGCCGAGTGCCTAATCAGAACTGCAAGCTGGAACTTCTCGACCTGGAATAAACCTTGTGAGAGGTCCAGCTTAGCTGTCATCCTTTTTTCTGGGAACACTTGTAGTTAACAGGTGATTTCCAGAAGTTCTTGAGTGAACTCAGAAGCAAAAGCCAAACTTAATCTCTACAATGTAGCGAACAAAGCATCGCCGTCAATTCGTAATCTTCAGTTTGCGGCTACTTGAATGCGAACGGCTAACTCTAGAGAAAAAGGAATGAATAGATGCATCAGTTCATAAAGATTTCCGGCTCTCCGTATGAAAGAGGTTTCCAGTACGGAAGCCAAGCAAAGGAAAGAATTTTTAAGGTTATTGAAGAATATAAAGTTCTTTTCGAAAAAGAAGCTTTTATCAATTGGGACAAGGCTCTTAAGCTATCCGAACCGTTTCGGAAAGAAATAGAAGACTATCGTCCGGATTTGATAGAGGAAATGCAAGGCATTGCAGACGGTGCGGGTGTTGACTTTGTCACAATCCTAACTTTGAATTGCCGCTCCGAGATAATGTTTGCCAAGGCTAAATTAGGCGAAGATGCCTGTACAGCTATCGGCGTTCCCCCGGAGGCAAGCGCAAGCGGTCATACCTACCTAGCTCAGAATTGGGACTGGTGGTCCATCGGTGAAGGCACTACTGTAATTGTGGAGGTAGAGCAAGCTCCTTATCCCAAAGCACTTATTATTACCGAAGCAGGTTTGGTAGGCGGAAAAGGCTTGAATGAAAACGGGATCGCGCTGTCTCTTAATGCTTTATCCGCGCGGAATGGAAGGATTGGTGTTCCGGCAATAGTACTTTTAAGAGGCGCTTTGTCTTGCCGAACTATTCCTAAAGCCATCGATGCCATTGCAAAAGCCAAACGCGCAGGAAGCGGATGTGTCGGATTGGCGAGCTCGGACGGTCTGCTTCTCTTCATTGAATATGCACCAATTGATATGGATATTCTGCTGTCTGATGGTGAAACAATTTGCCACTCCAACCATTGGGTTTCAATGAAGATGATTTTGGGAGGAGAAGCAACTAATTATTCCTACAATTCAACGTTCATCCGTTTGGACCGAGCCAGAAGGTTGGTTAAACAAGAAGGAAAAATGACTGTCGAAAGCCTTTTCCGAGTCTTGTCGGATCACGCAGGACATCCTGAAGGCGTCTGCCGTCATGATGACGAAACAGTTGCCGTGTATCACCGACATCGGTCTTTGTGGTCGATGGTTGTTGATGTTACAGACAAGAAGCTGTATTTGACGGATGGCAATCCATGCAAGACGCAAGCAAGAGAATACTCTCTTTAATTTAAATGCCGAAAAGACGCCATAACAGCGTCTTTTCGGCATAGCGGTCAAAAGCTATTTACTTTTTTGGGATGGCTCTTCAATCACTTCAGGAAGATATTCTTTTTCTTCCTCTTTGCGAGCTCTGCGATTCTTGTCGTATTGGATGCCTTTTAAAATACCAAAGGCTCCTAGGACTATCCCTGCAACACCAGCTACTCTTTTAGGGCTGCTTTTCTCAGCAAGAATTCTTCCGAGAGCAATTCCTGCAGGAAGAAGTACCGTCTTGGCAATAGGAAGGATAACTTTCATTTCATCCAAACCTATCGTGCGGGCCGTCTTATAGGCCGCAACTCCGACATTTGCCAAAGAGCGAGGTTTATTGCGGATTTCGTATATTTCCTGCTGAAGCTCAGCTCTCTCGAGCTTTGCTTTCATGGTGAGGTCAGCTAGCTTCTTGGCGACATCTTCATTGGCTTGCATCTTATTTCTCCTCCTGATCTTTATGAGTCGGAGTGTTTAATGAACGGCGCAGAGCTTCTAAGTCGTTAGAAATAATCTGCTTGGACTCTGTAAAGGCATATGGAAGATTGGATGCCAAATTTTTTGCTCTTGCGAGAAAAAAAAGAAACATCACCGTGTAAAAGCCTGCCAGACAGCATGCAACAAATATTCTGTGGTCATCCCAGAAGATAACCAATAAAGCTACTGAGATGAAGACTAAGGCGAAAATGCCGAACAATGCGGCTAACACCATATTGAGGGCGCTTTTCGCCGTGTTGTCCTTAGCCACCGAGAGCTCAAGACCGAAAATCTGAGCGCGCGTGGCCAAGCCTTCAACGAACAAGTCGAGAATAGATCTCAGCGAAGCATCATTCTTCGGTGGAACGGACTTTGTCATTTATTTACTTCTTTGCGATAAGTAAGCCAAGGAGGACGCCGGCTGCTGCAGCAATACCGACAGCACGCCACGGATTTTCATGGACGCATGAATTGATATCGTCAGCAATTTCCTTACCTTGAGAGGACGCGTTCTGATAAAAATCAGCAAGAGTTTCGCGAGCCATGCGCAATTTCTTCTTAGCTTGTTCCTGCAATTCTTTTGCATTTTCATCCGATGCGTTTGCAGCTTTCTTAAGAAGCTCATCTGCTTGTTCCAAAGCTTCATTGACATTGTCACGAATTATGTTTTCTACTCTGTCGCTCATGGGTGTAGATCTCCTTATATAACTGTAAAAAGTCTAGCACTCGGAGTATACCCAGTCGATAATTGCGTCCATTACGGGTATTGCGTTGATAGCTGCGTTTCCATTGATTATGGCCGCTACCGCATAGCGCTTGCCGGAGGCAGTCAGCACGTATCCGGCGATGGAGCGGACGCCCGAAATATATCCAGTCTTTATATGTGCTTGCCCCTTGGCAACGGGTCGTTTTTTCATGGTTCCATCAATTCCGGAAATCGGCATGGAGGCCATATACTCGGCCATGGCTTTATGGTTCCACATATACTCAAGCACTCTGGCAGCAGCGGCTGCTGAAAGCTGAGAGTTCCTAGATAAACCTGATCCATTATCCAGATAGAGTTCTCGCGGAGAGATTTTTAATGTCTGCGCCCATTCTTTCATTGTTTCGCGGCTGCTAGCCAAATTCTTGGGCTCGTCTTTTGCAGTCTTACCTAAGGCTAAGAACAATTGCCGAGCAATTAAATTATTGCTGTACTTGTTCATGTTGTAAGCAAGCTTAGTAAGCGGGTCAGAATAAGAACTGGCGAGGACTGTGCGTTCTTCCGGAGCTTTTCCGTTCTTGACCGTTCCTTTCCATTCTCCTCCCATCTGTTTCCACATAGAAGAGAAAACCGCATTCACATATTCGTTTTGAGCAAAGGCGGTATACATCAAATTTTTAGCACCGCAGCTGGAAGGATATTTACCCTTGAAGACCGGATGGTAAGGATTGGAGTAGTCCGGGTTAATTTGCTTTCGCCAGGCTCCGCATACTTCTTTGCTGAGCGGAATACTTTCAGGAAGCTTGATGCCTTCAAGGTTAGGTTCGGGATAAAGATAAGCAACCCCTTTTTTCGGATCCGGTCTGAATCTAATGATTAAGGAGCGAGAGTTAATGAGCAGAGCGTCAGGGCCGAGGTTATATGGTCGGTTGCCTTCTCCATCGAAAGCAAACGGATCATGTGCCGGCACTTGAAAAGAGCTTCGATCCAGGATTATGTCGCCGTCAATGGTTTTGATTCCTCTGGCTCGGAGGTTATCCAACAGCAGCCAAAACCTCTCGATTGTTAGATACGGGTCACCGGAACCAATCAAATATAAGTCTCCTTTCAGCGTGCCGTTTTCCGGCTCGGCCTCGGAAGCAATGAAAGTTGACCAAACCTTTGAAGGACCAAGTAAATCCAGAGCTGCGGCAGAGGTGACTATTTTTTCTACAGAAGCGGGAATTCTCGGCTGGTTGGCATTAACCAAAAGTTTCTTGCCTTCAGAGCCAAGCGGAATCACCGCGATAGAAAGATCGTTTTTATCTACGCGGGCCCTTAACATTGCATGAGAAATTTCAGAAGGCAATTCTGAAACTGTCCCCGAGGCACTTCCGGATGAAAGAGCCAAAGCAGAAGGGACTGCCGCCGCGGATATTGGGACAACCGCCTTTTTTGCTTTAGTCAAAGCCGTTCTTGCGGTATTCTTCTTAACGGTTTTCTTGGCCGGACGCACAGCTTTCTTCGGCACGGCTGCTTTTTTAGGGGTTGCTGTCTTCTTGGCAACGGTTTTAGTTTTTTGCGGCTCTTTAGAGGGAGCAGAAGCGTTCGCAAACCCTCCCAAGGAACAGGTTATTGCGAATGCCGACAAGCATAGATATTGAACAAATTTACTCTTCATCGCTTCTTCTTCTAACTTAGTGCGCTCTGGGAACTGATGTGGTTTAACACAGATTCATTTTCTTTCTAGTTCTAAGCTTGGAAGATAAACCTTTTTTGGGCACTTGAATAAAATTTCCACGGTATAAAATTTGATATTTCTTACAGATTGTCGAGAAATAACACCCAACCCATTTTGGATGTTGTTAGTATTTATACCTAGTCACACGAGGGGACTTGAAAAATAAAAGATGGTCCCCACATAGTCACTAGCACAATAGCGTGACTTAGATTTTTAAAAGATAAGGAGTTATAAGATGAATATTCGTCCCTTGCACGACCGCGTGATCGTCAAGCGCGTTGAACCAGAAACCCGTACTGCTTCCGGCCTCTACATTCCTGATGCTGCCGGCGAAAAACCAGATCAAGGTGAAGTTTTAGCAGTTGGTCCTGGCAAGCGCGATGACGCAGGAAAATTGATTCCTATGGACGTTAAGGTCGGCGATCGTGTCTTGTTCGGCAAGTACTCCGGACAGACCGTTAAAGTTGGCGGAGAAGAATATCTTGTAATGCGCGAAGAAGACATCATGGGTGTCTTGGAATAAGCGGCAAAGAATAAATAATTTAGGAATAGGAGAACTTTTCAAAATGGCTTCTAAGCAAGTTTTGTTTGGCAATGATGCACGTACCCGCATGGTTCGCGGCGTAAACGTTTTGGCTGACGCCGTTAAGGTTACTTTAGGACCTAAGGGCCGCAACGTTGTTTTGGAACGCGCTTTCGGCGGTCCTACAATCACTAAAGACGGTGTTTCCGTTGCCAAAGAAGTAGAGCTCAAAGACAAATTTGAAAATATGGGCGCTCAGATGGTTAAGGAAGTTGCTTCCAAGACCAGCGACAACGCCGGTGACGGTACAACAACAGCTACCGTTTTGGCACAAGCTATCGTTGACGAAGGTATGAAGTTTGTTGCTGCCGGTATGAGCCCAATGGACTTGAAGCGCGGTATCGACAAGGCTGTCGCCGCTGCTATCGCAGAACTCCATAAACTCAGCAAACCAACAACAACCAGCAAAGAAATCGCACAGGTTGGTGCTATTTCTGCTAACTCCGATCACGAAATCGGCGACATCATTGCTGAAGCAATGGACAAGGTTGGTAAGGAAGGCGTTATTACCGTTGAAGACGGCAAGAGCCTCCACAATGAACTTGAAGTTGTCGAAGGTATGCAGTTTGATCGCGGCTACCTCTCTCCGTACTTCATCAACAATCCTGACAAGCAAGTCGCTTTGTTAGACAACCCATACATCCTGTTGGTTGAAAAGAAGATCAGCAACATTCGCGATCTTCTCCCAATCCTTGAACAGGTTGCTAAGGCTGGCAAGCCATTGCTCATCATTGCTGAAGACATCGACGGCGAAGCTCTTGCAACATTGGTTGTCAACAGCATCCGCGGTGTATTGAAGACAGTTGCCGTTAAGGCTCCTGGCTTCGGTGACCGCCGTAAAGCCATGCTCGAAGATATCGCTATCCTCACAGGCGGTACAGTCATCAGCAGCGATGTCGGCTTGAGCCTCGACAAAGCAACTTTGAACGAACTTGGCTCTGCTAAGAAAGTCGAAGTTAACAAAGAAAGCACAACTATCATCGACGGCGCCGGTAAGGAAGACCAGATCGAAGCCAGAGTTAAACAGATTCGTAAGCAGATTGAAGAAACTTCCAGCGATTACGATCGTGAAAAACTTCAGGAACGTGTTGCCAAGTTGGCAGGCGGTGTTGCCTTGATTAAGGTCGGTGCTGCTACTGAAGTTGAAATGAAAGAAAAGAAAGCTCGTGTTGAAGATGCTCTGCATGCCACACGTGCTGCTGTTGAAGAAGGCGTTGTTGCCGGCGGCGGTGTTGCTCTTATCCGTGCTAAACAGGCTATCAAAGATCTTAAGGGTGACAATCCTGAACAAGACGCCGGTATCAAGATCGTTTTGCGCGCTATGGAAGAACCAATGCGCCAGATCGTTCGCAATGCCGGTGATGAGCCAAGTGTTGTAGTAGATCGCGTTGCTAACGGCAAAGGAAACTTCGGTTTCAATGCTCAGACAGGCGAATATGGCGACATGATTGAAATGGGCGTTTTGGATCCGACTAAGGTTACTCGTACAGCCCTTCAGAATGCCGCTTCTGTCTCCAGCCTCATCCTCACAACTGAGTGCATGATTGCTGATTTGCCGGAAGACAAACCTGAAGTTCCTCCAATGGGCGGAATGGGCGGAATGCCTGGCATGATGTAATAGACATCTAGTTCAAAAGAAAACCTCCGATGAAGTTTCAAGCCTCTCGGAGGTTTTGTTTTACTTATGAAATTGTTAATTAGTTTGGAAAGCAATACTCAAAGGATGCTAAGCAAGAATAGGAAGTCCTTCCGCTAATCTGTCAAACTCTGGGAGCCAATCTATTTTCCATTCCTTTTTGGTTGCTTCATCAACCCAAGCTGCTTCAATACTGTTTTCAAGCATCTTTCTCAAATCTTCCAAAGAGAATCCTAGAAAGTTGAACATCAGCAGCCACGATTCAGAAATAGATACCTGATGCATGGTGGGGTCGTCACTATTTGGAAAAATCTTCAGGCCCAATTCAGCCATTTTTCTCACAGGATGCTTGTGTGCCCATTCTTCATCTGAGAAAGTTCTGAGGTAGTAAGAGTTGGTGGGAACCACGGCAAAATGGACATCGTTATTACGAGCTTCTTGGACGAGGTCCGGATTGTCGATAATTGTGTAGCCATGATCGATGCGGTCAGCTCCAAGCAGCGTCAGTGAGGTCTCAACGTTTCGCCAATGTTCGCCGAACTCCCCGGCATGAATTGTGATCTTAAAACCGGCATCTTTAGCTAACTTGAATGCTTTCCAGAAGTTTTCCGGCTCATGATTGGTTTCACGGTAGTCGATGCCCAATCCGATTGTTTTAGGATCGCGATGGGCAATCATTTCCTGGACTAGTTCAACGGCATCTTCGGCAGACGCCTCACGGTCAATTGCGGGAATGGACCTTCCAATCACACCGAATTCACGCTCGCCGTCTTCTAAGCCTTCTACAATGGCTTTTTGAGCCTTCTCAAAGGTCATGAAATGCTTAAGACCGGTCCAATTCCAATAGAACTCGATGTAACGAACACCTTGGTCCGCCACGCGTTTCATATGTTCAAAGGTGATTCTTTTTAAGAATTCCGGCTTTGAAAGGATCTGAGATTCCAGTGATCGGAAAATTCTCAGAACACCAACTGGTTTATCCCCGCGTGTATAAAACTCATCTATTGTGGACTGAGGAATGTCGGCACCTGATTCTTTAACCAAATCCTCAAAAGTTTCCTTTCCTGTTGTACCAAGCAAATGGCAGTGAAGCTCAACTTTTGGGAAAGAGCTGAAGAAGTCTGTCCATTCTTTAGGCAGGACTCTTTGAAAAGGAGAGTCGGGTACAAAACCAGGATTGTCTTTTCGCATTTTGGGCTCCGTGAGATTAGTCAAAAGGAATATACATCTTTCAAGTTCTTATTCGTCTCATTTCATAGGGTTTCCTCTAATTTTGCCGTTAAAACAAGTAGTTATCACCCATAGTCTTAACCCGTAAGGTTCATTCCGAAATGCTCCGAATGGCGAGGCTCATTAAAATTAAAAGATTCTTAAATAAAATCCCGGAGACCAAAAATGATTGATTGCATCCTTGCGGTCATTATTCTTGTAATTACAGGTTGGGCGATCGCTAAGAACTATGATGCAAAGGTTGTTCTATTTGCCGCCGGCCTAGTGATGCTTTACCTAGCACTCATCAGCGGACACGATGTTCTCGGAGCAAAAGCTACATCAGGACTGGCGTGGGCCGATCCATTCAAGGTGATTAAGGATCAGTTTGTAAGGCAATTCAGTAATGCAGGTTTAATCATCCTTACGCTCTTCGGTTTTGCAGCCTATATGTCTCATATCGGCGCAAATGATATGGTCATTAAAGTTTTAACAAAGCCACTTTCCAAGATTAAACATCCGGCATTATTGATCCCGTTGGTTTTCTGGATTGGCACTTGCTTGCAAATTATTATCCCAAGTGCGGCTTCTCTAGCAGTAATCTTAATGGCCACACTTTATCCGGTCCTTCGTGCCGCAGGTCTTTCGACTCTGACTGCTGCCGCTCTTATTGCTACCACCGCGACGATTGTTCCGACTCCGCTAGGCGGAGATAACGTGGTAGCTGCTCGTGTTCTTGGTTTTGAGAATGTTGTCGATTATGTGTTCTATCACTGCGCACCAATTACCATTCCTGCTTTGTTTGTTATGGGAATAGTTCATTATTTCTGGCAAACCTACTTAGACAAACGCCAAGGAAAAGAACTTGAGGTCTTAAATCAGGAGTCGATGATTGAACAGAATCGCCCTGAAAAAAATACACCGATTTGGTATTCGATTTTTCCGGTTTTACCGTTGTTTCTTGTCATCTTTTTCTGGATATTCTTTCGCAAAGCAAAAGTAGGTTTAGTTGAGATAACTCTCTTCTCTTTAGTTCCTGCCGTGATTAGCGAACTTGTTCGAAATAAGAATGCCAAAGAAACAATGAAGGATTTGAGACTTTTCTTCAATGGAATGGGAGACGGCTTTTCAAAGGTAGTCGTATTAATCGTTGCTGCCGCCACAATGGTTGCAGGCCTTCGCGCACTCGGACTCATAGATGCAATTTCTCGCTCTGTGTCTGACTTTGAAAACGCCAAAGCAGGTCTTATGCTGGCATTTTCTGCAATTACCGGTTTGATTACCTTCATCAGCGGTTCCGGTAATGCTGCCTTTTATAGCTTTATCGAAATAATTCCGCAGATTGCTGAAAAAGCAGGTTTGGACCCAATCATGGTTGCTCTTCCGATGCAATGTATGTCCAACTTGTTCCGCTCAATGTCGCCGGTTGCCGCTGTGGTAATTATTGTCTCGGCCTCTATCAAAGTTAATCCGCTGGTGTTAGTGAAGAGAACTTGGGTTCCTTTGATGGCAGGTGTGCTGACTGTCCTTTTGTTGTCTTTCTTGAAATATATCTAGGAAATCGAGGAGAGACGAAGCGGATAAGCGCTTTGTACACAGCAAATCCAAAAAAGTGCGGTTCTGATTTTTGAGATTATCTTGGACTGAACCATACTCGATCTTTAGAGCCGCACGCGAGTTTTAAGAGCCGTGCGTATGCGCTGTACCGCCAAAGAAATGGGCGTGTCTGTGCTCGTGTATGGTGGGTGCAGGTACTGGAACTATCTTCTTATCCTGAATGATGATGAAGCTGTCACATGTCTCAATCAACAGCTCGGGTTCGTGACTGATAATGATTTTGGCGCAGTCCAGTGAGTTGATTTGGGAGATGAGAAGATGACGGCTTTTTTCATCTAATCCGTTCGAGGGTTCGTCAAGAAGCAGAATTTCCGGATTCATGGAGAGGACAGCCGCAAGAGTAACTAATTTCTTTTGTCCGCCCGATAATTCAAAGCTTAAAGAGTGGGCCAGAGAGGAAATTCCAAGGCGTTCCAAAGCATTCATAGAGGCGGATAAAGCTTCCTCTTCAGAAAAGCCTAGATTTAAAGGTCCGAAAGAGACATCATCGATGACTTCCGGAAAAAATAATTGGTCATCGGAATGCTGAAGAACAAAACCAACTTTTGAACGAAGTTCTCTGAAATCGGACTCGGAGCTAATAGGCTTGCCTTTTAAGAATATTTCTCCTTCCTGAGGCTGGATTAGTCCCGTAATGATCTTGAAAAGAGTTGTTTTGCCACTGCCATTCGGACTCCAAAATCCGATGTTCTGACCTTTACGCAGTGAAAGTCCGGTTTGGAGATAAAGGGGTTCTTTTTCCGGGAATCCAAAACTAATGCCCTTAAGCTCCAGCAATAACTCTTGTTCTGACATATTGTTCTTTACAGCATCCATCCGCTTATGCTCAAACAGAAAGAAACGATGGAAAAGGCACCCACCAGCGCAATGTCTTTCCCTGTCCATTGATACTTGGTTAATGTTCTGATTTTGCCATTAAAGCCTCGCAGAATCATACTTTGTTCCAAGATTCTCCCTTTCCGGAAAGCTTTCGAGAACAACAAAGCGACCATAGCACCGACCGTTCGATAAGTCCGAAGGTCAGTTTTCATGTAAAAGCCTCTTAACTTAGCGGCTTCCGTTAAGTTCGCATACTCTTTTTCAAAAATCGTAATTCCGCGGGCACAGAAAAGAATTATCGCCACAAGTTTGTCTGGAAATCCAAGCTGATTGAGCCCTGCAGCCAGCTGGCTGAAACTCATGGAGCTGACTAAGGTATAGAAAATACAAAATAGAGCATTGACTTTGAGGGTCACCAGCAAAGACAACTCAACACCTTCTTTTGTTAACCAGCTCCCTGCCCACAGAGGCACCCCCGGTGTGGTCCACGGAGTAAAGAACCATATAAACAAGACAAAAATATTGATCATTGCGGTTCTTTTAAGAAAAGAATTCCAAGGAGGAGGAAATATGCAGAGGACGATAAGGCCGCAAAGAAAGGCCAGACAAGCCGACGGAATTGTCGGAAGGATGGCCGCCACTGCCGCAAACACTAGTGCGCTTAGTATTTTTGAGGCGGGAGTAAAGGAAGAAATATTCATCGAAGAGCGGCCGGACAAAATGAGTTATTTCTGTTTTCTTCTGGTGGTAAACCAGGCAATCAACCCTGCAATGCCCACCAGCCAGCCGATTCCTCCGATGATATCTTTGAAGGTTGTTTTTGGCTGCTGAGCTTCTGCAAGCTGCTTTCTTAGAGGCGCTATTACGGTAACTTCAATATCGCGTTTAGCAGCCTGGATTGCTTCGTTCATCTCTTGCTGGGAAAAGAGTTTGGCTCCGGACTTCGGAAGCTTATTATCTGCCTGCGGACCTATTGCAGCAGGTGAAGGAGAAACTGAAGCAACAGGTGTAGAAATTCCGTCGAATTCAGATTTCTCAATGGTCCATTGATTCTGATGCCCCTCACCTGCGTTGACTATAACTGTTAAGGAAACGGGCTTAAAGTCAGGGGGGACTGCTGCACAGTTTTTGCCGTCTTTGGATGTCTTAGATGTCAAAACGACTTTTCCCTGCTCATCGATAATTTTGATGTCAGCATTCCTTGCAGGATTTCCTCCCGCAAAGGATGCTTCCACACAAATCTCTGATCCGGACGGGTATGCAAATACATTTAACCGATGAGCAAACGCTGCGCTCCCTGCAGACAAAGAAAGAAGGGGAACCAAAAGGGAAAGGATGACCTTAGCTTGTTTTTGCATCAAAAACTCCTGCATCTGTGCGTTTAATGTACACCACGACGATCGCTGTGAGGATGCCTTCGATAAACATGATGGGCAGGTTGCTTAAGAAAATCGTCCAAGCCGCCGCAACGAAGCCTTCATTCGAAAAAGCTAGCGCAAGTGCTGTGAGGAGGCCTGAGATAAAAACTCCGCTGAACCCTGCCGCAAATCCTGCTATTTTTAAATTCTTGCTAGTTGCCGGGCCCGCTAGCCAACGGAAAATTAATCCCGCAGCCCAGGCGCCAATTCCCATAGTCGCTGTATTTACTCCTAAGACAGTGAATCCGCCGAACTGAAAAAGAACGGCTTGCAGGAGCAATGCAACGAAAATGATAGGAAAAGATGCGGCTCCCAAGATGGCTCCGATGAGGCCATTGAGAATAAGATGCGCACTGGAAAAACCAATCGGAACGTGAATTAAGCTGGCCACAAAAAAAGCAGAACCTAATAAGCTTGCCAGCATTAAATGATTGGCAGGTATCTTTTTCAATCCATATGCGACACCGGCCGCAGCAACCACTGCGCCCGTAATCAGTACGGGTGCAGATAGAACTCCTTCAGCAATATGCATTTATTTCTTTAACTTGGGAGAGACAAATTCCGTCCATAATACAGCACCAAGTTCCACATCTTTGTCGGCACCGTCTTTTTTCATCTGGTAGTCGGCATCCGTCAAAGCGGCAAAGCCCCACCAACCGGCCCAAGGGACGGAGTAACTGAATATTCCTTGTTCGTCGGTCATCACAGTTTGAGTGACAAAAATATCATTAGGTGCTTCGGCAGTTTTTCCTTTGTTGTAGAACTCAACTTCAACCGGGGTGTTGGCGGCAGGTTTCCCGTCAACTAGAACCTTGCCTCGGAAAAGATTGCCGACATAGTTGCCGAATGGACGAGTCAGAGGAACAATTTCAGTTTTAACGCCCAAAGGATTTTCCCAGCCTTCTTCTACACCATAAGCCGGAACATATAACTTAGAGTAGTGGATGATGAACTTATCTTCGGCTGGTTCCCAGTAAGGAGCGGGCTCAAGAAGGAACTGGTACAAGCCGGGCCGGGAGATTTTGTATTGTGTTGTCCAGGCATCTTTTCCAAGCACGGTAGCCGGCTTTAATGTTGAAGTTAAGTCTTGAGCCTGATTATCTTTAAAAACGCTGAATTTTTGCGGCTTGTCCATGGTCATGCCGGTTTGTTCCATCGGATGATTAAAGGCGGCAGTTAATGTCAACACATTATCTTTTTGATTTTCCACAATTTGTTTGTCGGGGAGAACGCTGCCGAAATGGGCGGAAGCAGAGGCGGAAAAAATAAGTGCGGCAAAAAGAGCTGGAAATTTAATCATGGCGTCTCCAAAAAAATTAACGGACCCTGTAACTTTTTTAATAGGATCTTACGTTATCACTTGTAAAAAGAAAATCTATTTTCATTTAGTCCCAATGTGAGTAAAACGGCAGAATAAGGTCTGAATATGCTGTGGGGTTATCTTTATGTGAAAATATTTTTCATATAGTAAAATTCAATCTTCTTCGGAGAAAGGATTGAACACACACGTTATAAATTGGGCTTTTTTTCTTTTAGGACTCTCTGTTATGAGTCTTGGCATCAGCATCGTTACTGTTGCCGGCTTGGGAACCACTCCTATTAGCGCATTGCCTCTAGTTTCTTCTTATATCTCAGGTTTAACCTTCGGCCAGACAACTTTGATTATTAACCTGGCAATGATTCTGGGCCAGTTGATACTGCTGCGCAAAAACGTCAAATGGCTTGTGCTTTTGCTTCAGCTGCCGATGACTTACTTCTTCTCAGTCCTCATCGATTTCTCGATGAGTTGGGTTCAGACAATCGAGCTTGCAACTTACTGGCACAAAATCGCATTCAGTATGCTTGGCAACGCGGTCCTCGCTCTTGGTGTTTCTTTAGAAATCTATTCCAAAGCTGCGGTGCTACCGGGAGAGGGGCTAGTCGTGGCAATGGCTTTATTTTCAGGGAAACCATTCCCGAAAGTAAAAGTGTTCAATGATGTGATGCTAGTGGTTTTGGCGATCTTGCTGAGTTACTTTTTCTTCAAAGAATTACACGGAATTCGAGAAGGAACGATTATCTCGGCCGTTTGTGTCGGGATTTTTGTTAAAGGCTGGCTCTCAATATTTCGTCTTATCACCGGCAAAAAGACCGATGAGCAATGAAAAAGCGGCCCGAAGACCGCTTTATCTCTCATCTGATTAAATTAGATTCTCTTGGTGGTGCTGATAATCCAATATCTTTCAATAAGACCTACCACCAGTGCTATTACGCCGGCAACGGTAACTCCCAACGGGCCGATGAAGCAGCATCCGAAGGCGATTACGCCGCCGAGAATATAAACTGAAAACTTAACCCAGAAGTTTTCCGTCTTGCTGTTGGTCAGCTTGGCTCTCGGGTTGAGATCTAAGCTGAGCAAGTAGAAGGCGATGCATCTGGCAATGATCAGGATCAGTGTCGGAAGCATTAAATAGGCGATGGCTTCAGGAGCCTGCAGAATAGCAGCCATAATGGAATAGACGCCTAACCCCATCAGCATGGCATCAGCAACCATGAAGCTTGTCAGCCATCTTGCATTTTTAACTCCCGGCTGAGAAGTGCAGCTGAAGGCTACGCCTTTGTAGCAGATAACCACCAGAGCACCTAAGAAAGCCAGTATCACAAACATCCTTGTCAACATATCCAGAACGTCGATATACGGATTCAAGAAGTCTGTGGTATGAGCCGAAATGTATGACAGCCAATAAAGACCGACGGCAAACCCAACACAGGTGGCATAGCTGGCAAGTCCCCATACGCCAACCGAAAGAGGAGAGGTAAATCTCATCACTCGCATAGCGTTTGTGAAGCGGAAAGGATCTCCTAAGTCAAAAATCAACAAGAGCAAATCCAATACCACGATTGCCAGGGCAACCGTAATGGCCCATGGTAAGAGTGCTGTGAAATAACCCGGACCCGCCATCCACGCAAGTCCTGTGATGACCATGAAGCCGGAAGTCATATTGTTGAGATAGGCATCCCAAACAATGAGGTTTTCCCAGTCAGGGCGGTGAGTAATATCGTGCAGCTGGTAGGGCGATAATGAACCGCTAACCCAAGTCTTTTCTTTCATTATTCCTCTCCCTTACATTAAAGTTCCAACCACGACGGCACTGCACAAAATCAGTGTTGCCGCTGCTCTAAGATAGTCCATCGGCATATGTTCAGTCGGTGTAACCGGATTCTCAGGAAGGCCATAGACAGACGGTTTGTCCATAAGCAAGTAGAAGGAATTTAACGAACTGTAATGCTCGAAGTCATCGCATCCGTAGAGGTTGGCTTCCGGGTGACCATGTTCGTGTAGGAATTTCAGTCTTGCTCGGGCTTTTTCAACCATGACTTCACGCGGGCCGAAATCAATGGCACCGGTGGTGCAGGCAGTTACGCAAGCGGGTCTCAAGCCGTCGCGCAAACGGTCATAGCACTCAGCGCACTTGACGGAGTGGCCGGTTTCCGGATTGATTTCCGGAACGCCGAAAGGACAAGCTGCAATACACATTCCGCAGCCCATGCAGATATCGGTTTGATAGTACACTCCGCCGAATTCGTTGCGCATAATGGCGCCGGTCGGACAGGCTTGATGGCATGGAGACTGTCGGCAGTGCTTGCACTGATCTGCCATAAAGAGCCATTCACCGGTTTTCTTTTCAGCCAGTAAATTGTCGATATTCTTCGGAGCGGGATGATTAACCTCATTCTTTTCCGGGAATCTTTCGATGAATTTAACGTGACGCCAGTTCAGATAGGAAAGATCCTGAGTATTGTCGTAGCTGTCCCCGGACCACTTGGGTGTGGGAGCCTTTAACTGATTCCACTGTTTGCAAGCCACTTCACAGGATTTACATCCGGTACAGATGGAAGTATCGGTAAAGAACGCCATTTCAGTCTGAGTAGGTCTTGGCTCACGACGTTTAAAAAGGCCGTAAATCGGAGCGAATCTTCCTTCCTTCTTGGGAGAACCGGCAGGGAAGGCCTTGCTGATAAGATTAAAAATGTTGCTTTCTTTTAATTTCATGATTAGCTCCTCCCTTCTGGCTGAGAGGCCCACGGAGTATTAGGAATCGGCGCAATCATCGCTTCCGGATATTGAATCTTTTCCGGAACGAGTTTTTCAACTTTAGCCGGATCGCCTTTTTCAACTTTCACCACAAAGCCTTTAGATGCCGGGATTAAGCCGTCAGGAGCTTCGATAGCCGGGCTTAAGTCGTTGGTAATGGCACTGACCATATTGCCCTTGTAGCCTGAGCAGACAAAGGAGCCGACGATGCTTGAGGGTTTGCCGTGAACGATGCCGCTTCTGAGTCGCGGTGTTACCAGGGCTTTAACCTGAAGAGAATTTCTCAGGTTTTTAACCGTCACATAGCTGCCGGATTGAATACCGATTTCTTCTGCCATTTCTGGAGAAATTTCGATAAAGGTTTGCGGCTGCAGCTGGACAAGCCATGGAACATGTCTTGTCATTGCGCCGCTTAGCCAATGTTCAGTCATGTGATAGGTTGTCATGGCTGTCGGGAACATAGGATCGCCCTGAGGAGCGAGCTTGTTCAAATCGCTATCCATAGTGATTATTCCCGGAGTCTTGCTATTCTTGAAGAAAGCGTCTTTGTACGGGGATTCTGCAGGTTCGTAGAAGACTGGGAACGGACCTTCTTTAATTCCATAAGGTACAAAGAGCCAGGCTTTGCCGTCGGAATGGACGGTAAATGGTTCGGTGCCGGCTAACGCAGCTCCGCCTTTGGCTCCTTCCGGAGGTACATAGTCCGGGGCTTTGGTTTCATCGAAGTTAGGTTTGTCATATCCAACCCACTTCTTTTGAAGCTCATCCCACCAAATCAGCTTCTTATTTTCTGACCAGGGCTTCCCTTCCGGATCTGCTGAGCAGCGGTTGTAAAGGATTCGAGTATTTGTAGGCCAAGAAACACGGTAGGTCAGATCAAGTTCATGATCAACTTCCCCGGGCTCTCTTCTCTTCATCAGGTTGTTGCCTTCCTTATCGATAAAGCCGGCTAGCAAACGGCATCCGCAAATAGTAGTGCCGTCAGCTTTTAGTTCGCCGCTGGATTGAATCGGTTCCTTGGTTTCCAAATTGACGCCGTTCATTTCAAGAGCCACGGCGTTGATATCTGCGTCTCCTTCGACGGCAGGCAGTCCCATAACGTTAACAGCATTTGGCGCCATGCCGTAATTCCAGGTCAGCGTCCTCATACCTTCATCACGCGGCAGCATTGACTGTTCTGCCATCTTCTTGAAACGAAGACCGAGCTGGTAAATCCACCAAGCATCAGATCTGCAGTCTCCCGGAGCTTCTTTAACTCTGTCGTGCCATTGCATCAAACGCTCTGTATTGTTGGCAGAGCCGTCTTTTTCAATCAGAGCATTGGTCGGCAGGAGGAAGACTTCCGTCTTGCATTTTGATGGATCAGGAGCATCAGGATCGGCATACCAAACGGAGGCCGTCTCGTTTTCAAACATATCGCAGACGACAAGCCATTTCAGGTTTCTTATGGCGTCACGGCTCCAGCCCGTATTCGGGTTGGTTACTGCAATGTTCTGACCAAAAACAATCAAACCGTCGACTTTTCCTTCTAGGGCTCGTTCCATTGTGATTGTTAACGACTCATCTCCGGGAAGTTTCGGCAGATGCTGGTAGCCGTATTCATTTTCTTTGGTTGCTCCGTCCCCGTACCAAGCCTTAAGAAGACTGATCATGTAGTTCGGCAAAGAAGCCCAAGATCCTCTTTCGGTTTCCAATTTCCACATACCCTTGGATTTATCGCGTGCATCGCAGAAAGCATGGCCGTTTGCTAGATAATCTTTGAGAGTGGCATTCCCCGGTTTTGCTTCCGGCATAGGAATGTAGTTCGGAAGTGCTGCGAAGAGAGTCGGAATATCTGTAGCGCCTTGCACGTTCGAGTGACCGCGCAGGGCAAGAATGCCGCCGCCCGGACGTCCGATATTTCCAAGCAGAAGCTGGAGAATGGCTACTGAGCGAATAATCTGCGTGCCGTCACTGTGCTGAGTAAAGCCTGTGGCATAACAGAAAGCAGTTGTCTTATCGCGGCCGGAATTGCGGGCCATCAATTCTGCGACCTTGATAATGTCTGCAGGGCGGCATCCGCACGTATCCGCTACGGCCTCCGGCGTGTATTTCTCAACTTGTTTCTTCAGCAGCTGGAACACGCAGTTCGGATCTTGAAGCGTCGGGTCGGTTTTTGGTTTTCCTTTAGTGCCGTCAGGATTGATTTCGTACTGATAATCCCAAGAATCAGGTTCCAGAGAATAAGAATTGGTTTCAGGATTCCAGCCGTTAAACATGCCGGTGACCTGGTCAAATTTAAATCCCGGATTAATTAGGGTGGCTGCGTTCGTATAGTTCAATACATATTCATGGAACCATAAGTCGTTGTCCAGAATGTATTTGATAACTGCGTAAATGAAGGCAATGTCAGTGGCCGGGCGGATATGAACGTGATGGTCGCAGGCTGCGCTTGTTCTCGTGTAGCGAGGATCAATGTGAATCGTAGCCGCACCTTTCTTTTTGGCCTGCATAGGCCAGTAAAAGGCAACCGGGTGAGCTTCAGACATATTGGAGCCCATGATGACGATACAGTCACTGTTGAGCAAGTCTCTTGGGGGATTAGTGCATGCGCCGAAGCCGAAAGTAGGCGACAAAGCCGCAACAGTTGTCGAGTGGCAATAGCGGGCGGAGTTCTCAACCGGCATGAGGCCTAAGCCGCCGGTAAACAGCTTACGGAATAAATAGCATTCCTCGTTATCGTTTGCAGAACCGCCGATAAAACCAATATTCGGAACTTGGTTGACGGTAAGTCCGTTTTCGTCTTTCTCAATGAATCCTTTTGCTCGGCTGTCCCAAATTCTCTTGGCAACTTCATCAAGAATCCAATCAAGGGTGACTTCCTGCCACTTGTCGGATCCCGGAGCTCGGTACAACGGCTTCGTAACACGATAGGGATTGTCCACAAGAGCATATGTTGAACCGCCTTTAGGACAGAGTCTGCCTTGGTTTACCTGACTTCGGGGATCTCCTTCAATGTCCACCAACGTTTTGTCTTGGAAGAAGGCCAACTGAGAACAACCGACTGCGCAGTATTGGCAGAGAGTTGAACCAACTTTGGCTCCTCTAAGGCGGGAGCATTTCGATTCTGTACGCGGGCTTAATACATCTTGGATAGTAATCATAGTGAACCTTATGCGTATAGTTAGTTAATTAACAAAAAATATTCCTGTTTCTTTCGATTATGGACAACCCTTAGAAAATAAGTAGAAATACCCACTAAAATAAGCAATTTGAAAATTTAAACAGTGCCGCTCAGGTTGGAAAAATATCGTTGTCTCTTCTCTTTCAAACGTTTTTAAAGGATTTTTCCAAGATCCCAGAAAGAGAAACTTTGAAACAAACGTTACTTTTTGGAGCAGTGAATTTCATGAGGCTCGGAACTCTTTTGCGGTGTGGCTTTTCGAGGATTTTTCCTTAAAAATTAAATACCAATTCGGGAAATATAAGGCCCCTGGAGGTGATCGTTTTTCAGGCCAAAGAGTATATTGACCCGCATCCGAATGTGTTTTAGGAGACACAAATGAAAGGTTTCAAATTAGTAGCTGTTTCTCTTGCAGCGGCGCTCGCTTTTGGTTCTACTGCTTTCGCTCAGCAAGCACAGGCCCCAATTTCTGCGCCGCAAGCTGAAGCCCCGGCAGCTCAAAGTGCAAATCAATTTGAAAATGCAAATCAATTTGGTCCTGCTGCTGTAGTCATCAATAAACTTGTTACTATGCAAAACAGCGGCAAATTCCTTGTCACTCAGGAAGAGTTGGACAAAGCCACAGAATTTTTAATGAACAAAGCTAAAGCAGAGGGCGTAGAAGTAACTCGCGACGAGGCTTTGGTCGGTATGGGTTATATAGCCGGTTCTTTGGCTACATTCATGGACATCCAGAAGCAAGCAGCTGAAATGGTTCCTCAGGCTGTAACACCATTGCCCCCTGAAGTAATGCCTGCTCCGTCTGTAGAACCACAGACTGCTCAGCCGGCACCGCAAGTACAGCCGAGCGAACAAGCTCCTCAGGTACAACAGCCTTCCCAAATGCAAATAGCTCCGCAGCCGCTTCCTCAGGAAGAAATCTTGGTTCCTGTTCAACCGGGACAGTTCCAGCAAGGAGCTCCTTCTGCTCAAAATGCCCCGAGTGCTCAGCAATAACTGATTAAGACTGTAAGCTAAGACCTGTCTATTTAGCTTTAACAGAAAAAAGGAGACTATTTTGACGTTTAAAGTGCCGCCCTCACAAGATCCCAATGCGGATTTTGACGCTTTGGTTTTGGCTTTTATGCATCAGATGGGCTACGAATCAGACAATACAAAGAAAGGTGTGAAGTCTGCCGTTAAGGACTATGAAGCCAAACTTCAGGCCGAGCCTCCTCAATGGGTGTTTGATATTTGGCCTTCTATTGCTTTGAGCGTACTTCATTTGGCAATTGCCAAAGAAAAGAAGCTGCCTGAAAGATTGGACTTCCCTGAGTCGGCCTTGAAGAGCCCGAAGATGCCTCTGCAGGAACCAAATTGGACTAGTCCTGACGGTGTGTAATAGCCGTACGGATTCCAAATTATGTTGACAAACAAAAACCGCCTTTCGGCGGTTTTTGCGTCTTAGAGAACGATTGTTATCCCAAGAAGATATAGTTGCAGATGATCACGGAGATCATGCCGGCCATCATAGGGATCCAGTTTCTTCTGACGATTGCCATCGGGGAGACACCCGCAGCACCGGCCACCGCAATGATCACGCCGGCAACCGGGGACATGGCACGAAGCATACCGGAAGCAAATTGCATCGGGGTAACGAAAGCAGCTGCTGTTCCGCCTAAGCCGCCGGCAACGTCAGGAGCTAATGCGGCAAAGCTTGAGAAGGCGCCTACACCGGAACCGGTAAGGAATGTGACGAGACCGACAACGCCTGTAAGAACAATGGTCATACCGTTCAAACCAAGACCTAAATGCTGAGCGTGAGAAATGAGAGCATCAATCAGTCCGGTAACTTTAAGACCGTTGGCAAAGAACTCGGCGCAGATAATCAAGGCAACGATGGAAGCAAACATTCCGCCCATGGATTTGAAGATGAACTGACCGTCTTTCAATACTTCCTTAGGTTGTCTTCTTCTGATTAATTCGATGATGACAGTGAGGATCCAAACCAAAAGCAGGGCAGAAATAGTATTGAGTTTGATTGCGGAATAAACGAGTTTGCTGAAGATGATCATCAAAGCGATTGGCAGGCATGGAAGGATGGCATACCAGTTAGGAACATCGCGAACATCTTCTTTTTGAGTAAGAATGGCCTGAGTGTAAACATCGTCATTCTTCTTGTCGTAGTATTTCTGAACAATGTAGTGGGCAATGCCGACAACAATCAATGTTGGAATAGCAACCGGAAGCTGGCATTCTACAAAGTAGATAATCGGATCTAAGCCCGCTGTTTTAGCGGCAAGGTTTGCAGTTCCGCCTGCTGGCCCGAGAACCATGCCTGCTGTTGTACCGATGACAGAGGCTGCTGCCGCCGGAGAGACGCCGACACCGAGAAGAATCGGGAAAAGAGCTACTAAGAGCAGCATGGCAAGACCTGCGGCGCTCGGAATAACGAGAACCAAAGTCTGGCCGATGAAATAGCCGAGAACTAAAACAAGATAGGGAGAAGAAAGAGCTTTTAATGGCTTAATGCAGACATTAACCAAAGCTCTGGCAGCGCCAATCTTATCCATATAAGCTGCGAAGCCGCCGGCGACCATAATCAGGAAGCCGATGCCTGAAGCTTGTTTGGTGGCAATTGTTCTTAATAAATCAAAGATATCGAACCAGATGAAGCCGGAGGGTTTTACGCCTTTCGGAAGAAAGCCGTGAACTCCGCAAAGAACGGCGAAAACAAACATTGCTAAACCGGCAAATAATAAGACCATTGCCGTCGGATAGCGTTTGATAATCAGCCACCCGGTAATAATCGTGACAATTAAAGCAAACCATGGCATAAGCATTAACATGGTTATTCTCCTATTTGATTAAATTCAGATTCAAGGTTTTGAAGGGATTGATTAATTTGAGTGACTTGTTTTTCAAGCCATTGTGTGCGTTTTTCGTTTTTATCTTTGACATCCTGAAGCATCTTCTCAATTTCAGCCGGCTGAGGACCACCCTCGGTTTTGCGGTTGTTGATGATGGCAACGGGATCCAAGGCAGCCTTAAATCTTTCCAGAGACATCGGAAGCTCTGAACTGGCAGTCGGATATTCTTTTTCAATGACTTCTTTGTAGATTCTCTTCATTTCTTCATAAGGGAAGTCCAGAGGAAGAATCTTGTTGGCACGGGCGAAGCTGACCATCCGGCTGGCAACGTGATGGCCTACGCGGAACGGAAGACCGAATTCGTGCATTAAGACATCAGCGACTTCCTGGCTCGCGGTCCAGTCGTTATTAAGTTCTTCAAGAGCACGTTCTTTATCAACGACAAGGGCATTGAGGACCTTGTTGAACAGCTTGAGCATATTGACGGCACGATTGCCTAAAGCAGCATGGAGATCTTGTTTTTTCGGATCCAGCATACCGGTTTCAAGGTTGTGGGCGCGGAATACCACGCCTTGTGCTTGTCCGATAACTTCGCTGGCTTCCGTGCGGCAGTTGTTGACCAAGCCGGGGTTGCGTTTCTGAGGCATTGCGGAAGAAACGTAAGTATTGTCTCCGCCTTCCTGTAAAAGGATCCAAGGACGAGGTTGGGCGTACTGCACCATCAAGTCTGTTAGGAAAGAAGTGATATGGATGGCAATAGCGGTAACAATGGAAGAGAATTCAACAGGCAAATCGGATTGAGCAACCTGAGTGGCGTCAAAAGCATTGTAGGCAATGCCGGAGAAACCGAGTCTCTTGGCCATTTCTCTTCTGTCCAGAGGCCAGCAAGTACCGTTTAATACGGTTGAACCCATCGGGCAGACATTAAGTCTTTCGTAGAATTCTTCCAAACGGGCGAAATCTCTCAGGAATCCGTACAAGAAAGCGATCAAGTAATGGCTGTAGGCGTTGGGCTGAGCGGCAACACCGTTGGTGTAGTTGGGCAATACAACATCTCTGTGTTTTATAGCCAGTTTTTCGATTGTTTTAATGACGGTAAGAAGACCGTCGGCAACTTCAAGGGCCTTTTCACGAAGAGTGGCTGCTCGGTAGGTAGCATGAATGTCTTGGCTGGATCTGCCTGCATGCATAATCGTGATTTCAGGGCCGCTTTTTGCAATCATCTTTGGCTCAAAGGTGATGTAAGTCTTAGGACGAAGAGCGGGATCTTTTTCGCCGTCGGCGATAACTTCTCTGAGAGCTCTGGCCGCTTCAATTGCGATTGGCTTAGGAAGAAGGCCGAGCTTGCTGTTGATAACTATTGTGGCTTGGTTAACCTTGCTTAACCAAAAGAATTCGTCTCTTACTGCCATAGAAACTCCGTGGAAAAGTATGAATATTTTTGTTTTTTTATATTGCCTTTGATTCAGAGAAAAGACTAGGCAAGTTCTTCAAAAGCACTTTGCGGAGAATGCAAATTGTTGGCGCAAAGCCGGATTCTTTTTACCTAGAATAAAAGAAAGATGCGGGGACGAAGGTTTTTAAATCCTCGGTATCTCTAATAGGGATACCCCTTTAAAAATCAGTGAGATCCCGAAATATAAACCTCTAACTTAAATTGCTTAAATAAAATATCCCTTGTTTTGGTATTGAGGTTTTCTCTCACCACATCTGGCGATTTCTGCAAGGCGGTTTTGCGTGAAATGCAAAGTTATTGTTGAAATTGCAAGAGGTAATTAGACTCTGCGAAAAAGGAATCCCAATGACTAAGTTAAACGATCTCAACGCCTGGAGAATTTTCGTGAGCCTTTGCAGGACTGGAAGTTTCTCCGATACTGCCGCCGATTTTGACATTGACGTCTCTACGGTTTCGCGTTCAATCGGAGGGCTGGAAAAAGCCCTTGGTCAGGATCTTTTTTCGCGTAATTCTCGGCCTTTGCAGTTAACGCAAGTCGGCGAAAGAGCCAGGAGTCATATCGTTCCTTTGCTTCAAATGCACAACGAGATGATTTCAGATTTGCAGCAGGGCTCTTCTCAACTTAGCGGCAAAATCCGGCTTTCCTTAGCTCCTGGGTTCGTTACTCGATTCATGATGCCGATGCTGATGGAATTTAACGTGATGTATCCGGATATCAGCTTTGAAGTCGGAGGGGGCGGAGCAATCCAAGATATTCTTCAATACCGTTCTGATATTGCCGTGGTTACCTACAAGCCTAAGGACGCGAGAATCGTTAGTTTCTCCCGCGGAAGAAACGTCTACGTCCCGGTTGCTTCACCGGAATACATCAAAAAGTACGGGATGCCGCTGCATCCGAGAGATTTGGTAAACCACCGCGTTTTGCTTTATTCGGGAACCGTTAGAAACCCGACGAAGGTTCTCGTGAAGAACGGGATCGAAGAAGAAGTGGTTTGCGGCAACATTATGAAAGTCGCTAATATCCTGGCAATCAGAAGGTCCGTGCTTGATGGAATGGGTCTAGCCGTCGATCTGCCGTTAATTCATTGTGCGGAAGAAATTGCCGCAGGGAAGCTGATTCCCATCCTTCCCGGTTGGGTGAATCCGCCTCATGAATGTTTTATCATAACGTCGACTTCTCACTGGAGAGTGCGGCGTCATCGGATCTTTATGGAGTGGTTCCGGGACAGACTGAAGAAATTCTTTTCTCAGAAAGAAGATATAGTCCGTCCCTACTGGGAGCCCCCTAGAGAGACTGTGACGCGGGAAGTTTAACCGCGTGCTTTATTGATTGCGTCCCTTGTCTTTAGCGCTTCAGCTCTGGCTTTTTCGGCAAAATCCGCCTCTTTTGAGGCGTAGAGGATGGCACGGCTGGAGTTGATGACTAGACCTGTCTTATCCTTGTTCATCCCGGCTTTTACTGCAGCGTTAATGTCGCCGCCTTGTGCGCCGATGCCGGGGACCAAGAATGTAAGGTCAGGAACGACTGCACGGGCTTTTTTTAGTTCTTCAGGATAAGTGGCACCGATGACTAAACCCATCTGACCATTGGTATTCCATTCGGCGACTTTCTCAGCAACCTTGATGTAGAGAGGGACTCCTCCGACATCAAGCATCTGGAAGTCATCGCCGCCTTTGTTGCTGGTTCGGCAAAGAACAAATTCTCCCTTCTCAGCGTATTCAAGGTAAGGTTCAACAGAGTCTTTGCCCATGTACGGTGACAGAGTAACGCAGTCAGCTTTAAAGCGTTCAAAAACTTCTTTAGCGTAATGAGCCGCCGTGCTTCCGATATCTCCTCTTTTTGCGTCGAGAATGACAGGGATGCCGGGGTGGTTAGTGTGGATCCAGTCAATAATGTCAATGAGTTCCTGTTCGGCGCTCGATGACGAGAAGTAGGCAATTTGAGGCTTAAAAGCACAGACTAAATCTGCTGTCGCATCTACGATTTCAGTGCAGAAATCGAAGATCGGGCGAGAGGAAGTTTTAAACTTTTCCGGAAATCTTGCCGGCGTCGGATCCAAACCGATGCACAGTAAGGAATCATTTTTCTCCCAACAGGAGCTAAGCATCTGACTGAATTTCATAATGTTCTTTCGTAAAAATTGAGTTTAGTGGTCTTTTTCCAGAGGTGTGCCGGTTGCCATGACTTTCTCTTTCGGTCGATTAATCCAGAGATAAAACACTAACGGCAGAAGAATAGCACCGGAGACTCCGATAATAATCTTGTAGGAGAAAGCCGCGGCGAGCATACCGCCGAAAATTGGTCCCATCACTGAACCGATCTGCTGGGCTAAGTAAGATAACCCGAAAACACGGCCTTTGTCAGCGGGAGATGTCGAAATGGTGAGAACTGCATTAATAGCAGGGAAAATTCCGGCAAAAGTTAATCCGCCGATGAAACGCCAAATAGTAAATCCCTCTAAAGAAGACGGAAAGACTTGAACAATGCCGAAAATTGCCGAGCCGAAAAGAGCCAAGTAAAGCACTTGGCGATAGCCCCAGTTCTGACCCAGAATGCCCCAAATAGGAGAGGCAATGACGCCTGAAACACCAACGATGGAAAACACAATTCCGGAAACCAGAACGATTTTATCCATTGAGCCCTGGAGTTCTGCAACGTATAACGGCATGATTGGCTGGGTAAGCAAAATACTCATTTGAACGATTCCGGCGCAGATCAGCATACGTTTGACGGCAGGAATCTTTAGCAATGAGAAGTCCCAAACTTTGACAGGCTTGGCGTTCGGGTTTGGCTTTCTTGGTTCTTCTTTAATGTAGAAAAGGATGACGCAGGAAATAATGAAGAGTGCGCCCCCGGCGATAAAGAAGGAGGCGCGCATCCCGAACTGGTCAGCCAACAAACCGCCGAATAGGGGTCCGAGAACGCCTCCGGCAGTCATACCGCCTTGCATCACGCCTAAACAAAATCCAAGTTTCAGTTTTGGCGAACTTGCCGAGATAATAGCTAGAAGAGCAGGCCATAAGCCGGCAGAAAGGCCTTGAATGAATCGAACGCCGAATAGTTCCCAAGGATTTGTAACAATACCGCCGAGGAAATAAGTTATCGCTAAACAGAACCCTGCGCGCAAAGCCATTAACTTTCTGCTCTTCTTATCGGCAAGAGCCCCCCAAATAGGAGCCATGATGCCGCTGATAAGAAAGGTAACCGAAAAGATAAGGCCCGACCACATGTCTACATCTGCTTTGGCCACTCCCAAATCTTGAATGAGATACATGGGTAGGAAAGGAATGAGCATGGTATAGCTCATCGACATGAGAACCGTACAAGTTGTCAGAATTCCAAGCGAAATCTTCCAGTTCATTCAAACCTCAACACTAAATGATGCGAGAGAGTCATTCTTTATCAAGCAAGCCAAGGGAATTGCTTAAAGTATTTTTCTTCAAATCTTTTTATTTTGTCTTTAGATTTCAGCGTTAAACCCACAGGATCCAAGCCTTTAAGCAGTTTTTCTTTCCTTGAAGGTTCAATGTCGAAAGCAATGACGGTTCCCGAAGGCGCTTTTATAGTCTGTGCCTCCAAGTCTATGGTAATACTCTTTGATTCGTTTGTGGACAGCTCTTGCATCAAAGAGGACGTGCGCTCCGGTTCGACAACGATAGCTAAGATGCCGTTATTAGCGCAGTTGTCAAAGAAAATACCGGCAAATGAGGATCCGATAAGACATTTAATACCTCTCTTTTGAAGACCCCATACGGCATGTTCACGAGAAGAACCGCATCCGAAATTAGGACCCGTCACCAGAATCTCAGCGTTTCGAAATCCTTCTTGATTGAGAACGAAATCTTTTCTTTCGCTCCCGTCTTTGTTTAAGCGGACGTCATGGAAAAGCCCATCGAGGAGGCCTTCTTTATCAATTCTTTTTAAGAAGGCTTTGGGCATGATGATGTCAGTATCAATATTGGATGCCGGCATCGGTGCAGCGACAGCTGTCAGTTGTGTGAATTGAGACATGAACTATTCCTCCCGAATGTCGGCAATAAAACCCTTAACACTGGCTAGAGCGACCATTTGAGGACTGGCTAAGTGAGTCCTGGTTTGAACTCCCTGCCGTCCCTCGAAGTTGCGATTGGTCGCCGAGATACAACGATCTTGGGCGTCGAGAATATCCCCGTTCATTGCCAAACAAAGAGAGCAGCCGGAATTTCTCCATTCCCAACCGGCATCTTTGAAAATTTTGTCGATTCCTTCCCGTTCAGCTTGAGCACGGACTTGTGTGCTGCCCGGTACGACCATTGCCCAGACGCCCGGGGCAAGTTTCTTGCCTTTTAAGACAGCGGCAGCAGCTCGAAGATCTTCGATTCTTGAATTTGTGCAGGAACCAATGAACGCATGAGTAATCGGCAAGCCTTTAATTTTTTGTCCGGCTTTCAATCCCATATACGAGAGGGCTCTTTCGAAATCGGCTCTAACTTTAGGATCTTCGATTTCTTCCGGATTTGGAATAGCCTCGGAAATAAAACAATTCTGATCGGGACTAGTGCCCCAGGTAACAGAGGGCTCTAAGCCTGTGATGTCAATAGTTTCTTCCTTATCAAAAGCGGCGTCGGAATCGGATCTTAAAGTTCTCCAAAAGCTGACGGCTTCGTCCCAAAGTTTGCCGGTGGGACTGCATTCCTTGCCTTTCAGATATTCGAATACTTTTTCATCCGGGGCGATGACTGAAGAACGAGCTGCGCATTCGACCGCCATATTGCATAGAGTAAGTCTTTCTTCTGCCGTTAAGTCGCTGATGACCGGACCGCAGAATTCAACGCAGTGACCTGTACATCCGCCGGCTCCGAGTTTTTTGACAATGAAAAGAATAATGTCTTTGGCAGAAACTTCTGCGCCTCTCTTGCCGGTAACGCAGACCCTCATATTCTTGAGCTTTTTATAGCGAAGGGTAGAAGTTGCAAGGTAATGATAAATATCGGAGGTTCCGATTCCATATGCAACTGCTCCGAGAGCACCGTACATGGCGGTATGGCTGTCGCCTGCACCGATAAGCATTCCTGGAAGAACTTTTCCTCGTTCCACCATGACGACATGTTCAATGCCTTGCTTTGGGTTGCCGTTATTGAGGACTTCAAAATTAAAATCTGCTCCGTTTTTCAGAAGATATTTAACTTGGGTGCATGAATTCTCTTCTGAAGGAAATTCGGTTCGATTAGGAGCGCTTGAATTAACGTGATCTACCGTGCCGAGTGTGGCGCAGGGACGCCAAACTTGAAGTTTGTTTTCCCGTAAGAGAGAGAAGGCTTGCGGACTGGTGTATTCATTGACTACCGTCCTGTCAATGTACACAAGTCTCTCCCTGCCATCGGCTGTTAAGTTCTCAATAGTGTGAAGCTCAATTATTTTGTCGTATAAGGTTTGGGCTTTCATAAAAACTCCTTGGATTGGCTAGATTTTACTATTTCCGACATTTTTTACGACGTAGCGGTTGGTGCACTCTGAAAAACATACAGACGGCCTGCAGACAACCTGCATAAACAGCAATTAAGAGGCCGCAAGTTGGTTTTGTTTAAACGTAGTGTTTTTTGATCCAGGCATTAAACAGGAAGTCATAAATCGATAAACCTTTATCCGTTTTTCTCAAGATTCCTTTTTCAATCAAAGAGCGTGAAGCTGATTGAGTCGAGCTTACGGAGGAAAGGCTGTACTTTTTGACGAATTCTGTAGAAGAAGGATTCGACACCGTTTCCTCCTTGGCAACAGCAAACAGCAACGCTTTTTGAGCCATTGATAAAGTAGACAGAAGAGTACGATAAAAAACATCCTGCTCTTGTAATAGAGTCCTTACAGTCTTTTCCAGAGCATCCGCAGGGACCTTCTCCCCCGGAAGTGTATTGGCATAAATACGATTTAAAGCCGATTGAACAAACCACGTGCAGCCTTGGAACTCTTCGTAGATTTCATAAAAGACAGCCTCTGTGATGGTTTTATCCTCTTTTTCGAATTTTTCTTTTGCAAATAAAAAGTACTTGTTTGCTGGAATTGCCTCTAAGCGCATCATCGTTGAAGTCTGATAGAAAGGACTGCTGCTTTGAAGAAATAGATTAGACAGCAAATGAGCTTCGCTTCCTGCATAGATCATCTTCACGTTCGACGAAGTTTGTACGAGTCCTCTTAGGAAGGCAGCTGTATTAAAGTCCTTAAAGGAAAGGATCTGCTGAAATTCATCGATCGCTAGGATGACGGGTTTCTCAAGAGTATTCAGAACACTAAATGCTTCTTGCAGGGTTCTTTCTGGTTGTTTAATTTCTCCTAAGCTTATCCCAACTTCCGGTTTCCCTGTCATCGGATCTATTTCGAGAGAGAGTTGGATTGATCTGAATATGGCTGTTATTTTTTCTAAGAATGAGCCGGTCTCCTTTAAGTTATTAAAAATACAATTGGTTAGCTCGTAAGTAAACTCTTGGATGTTCCCGCAAGCGTACGCATCGAAATACAAACAGTTATAGTCTTTTTGAATTTGTTTGTTGTGAAATACATGTTGAATGAGTCCAGTTTTGCCCATTCTCCTCTCAGAGAACAAAACTACATTTCTTCCATTTCTGAGATGACCGATTAATTTCTCTTTTTCTTCTTCTCGATCACAAAAGTATTCTTCGGAGATGTAGGCTCCAATGACGAAAGGATTTGTAAGAAACATGATGCATAAGGCTTAAATTATCGGTTCTTAATGATTATAAATTAAATAATTTAACTTTAAATTATTTAACTTTAAATTATTTAACTTTAAATAATTAAATATTAAATAATAAAAAGTTTCTTCTGCGGTTATAGGCGTAGAACGCAAAAAGGAGCTTGATGAAAAACTATTAAAAGATGCCGGTGAGGACTACTGTGATGATGAGCAGCGGTGCTAAAACGCCGATGCCAATCCTAATTTCCTAGAGAAGATGCAATTTCTCAAGTAAACGTTCCACTTAATCCAACGTTGTTGTCAGAAGGCGGAAAGGTCGAAAACATTCTTATCTCAGAAATTGGACTCGCCTCGAGATGCAAAATTCCTGAGTTCCAGAGAACAACTCGAGTGGCTGGAGGCAACCCTTCTAGTTTGTACTCAGGTATTCTTGCCGAAACTATGAAATTTTTCTCAACATAACTGAGAAGTTATTTGGTAATCCTTACGTTCTTGTCTGTCGCCCGAGATAACTCTGGAGGCCGAGGAAGACCTAATCTTTCGTACCAAAATTCCCATTGATTAGAAATCTGGCTAAAAGCCTTTTGAGTTATTTGGGCCATTATTGTGCGGATAAGGCTGCTTTCTGAATCCTCAGCGCGGCAATACACATAAAAAGTCCAGGGCTCACGGTGCCAACCCACCAGGATCGGTTTAACTAGCCCTTGCGCAATGTATTCGCTCACATAGCCAATACTCAGATCGGTGGCTATGCCTGAACCTGAAAGCAACATTTCACGGCAAGCCGCTGCATCTCCGTAAAAAATGTCGGTCGTGGAAGGGACGTAGACGGTACGTTGACCGTTTGTGAGTTTATCCGAAAAGAAGCGATTGTTACGATTGCGCATAAGAATGCGATGCTTGCCCGAGAGCAGTTCATCAATGGTTTGAGGCTCTCCCCAGCGTCTAAGATAATGAGTTGAAGCCATTATGAAATTAAAACATTGGGCGATCGGGAGCGCATATACTCCTTTTCTTTGCCAGAGATATCCAGCCATAGAGATGTCGGTTAAATGTTCGAGGAGTGCTTCAATTCCGCTGTCAGCGGAAAATTCCAAATGAAGGTCGGAATGCTTCTGCTCGTATTCGTACAAAGCAGAAAGCAACGGTACTTTATCAAAATTTGCCGGAAGGCTAATGCGGATATTTCGTATTTGTTTTCGACCGGTTTGCTCTTTCTGAATTTCCTCGAGTTGCAATAAAGCAGCGTTATAAGCTCGAGCGATACGCCCTGCCTGAACGTCTAGACGCTTAGCCTCGAGAGTGATTTTTGCGGGACGACTATTACGATCTAAAAAAATCGTTTGACACTCTTTCTCCAAACTTGAAATTCTCCGTGAGGCTTCCGACAGTTCAATTCCAAGCACCTCGGCAGCAGATGATAGTGTTCCTTTTTTATTTAGAGCATGCAACAAGCGCCAGTTTTGAATATTTTCTGAAGGTTTCATCGGGATTTCTTCTCAATTCTTTGTTGTAGTTTTTGCAAGTTTAAGTTTCTAATCTTCCATTTTCAAGAACAATGCAACTCCCTATAGTGGACGTCAGAATCACAGTCTTCACCAAAGGAGAAAGATATGAAAACAGGGTTTGACTTACTATTAGATTCGGCTAACACACATTCCACGGCGTATACGATGAAAGCTCGCCACCAACTCAATCTGGAGGGACTTCTGCCTCCTGTGCCTACTACACTGCAGCTTCAAGCCCAGGCCGTCCTTAACACACTGGAGTTATGCGATACACCTTTTCAAAAGGCTCTATTTCTTCAGACAATCCATGCAAGTAACGAAACACTTTTTTTCTATCTTCTCATTAATCATGTTTCCCAAATACTTCCTATCGCCTATACACCAGCTGTAGCTGAACTTTGCTTGAACTATTCACATTGCTGGAGGTTTCCTAAGGGGTTGTTTTTGAGTTGGGAGGAACGAGGTCGCATAGATGAAATTCTCGCCAATGTTCGTCAGAAAAAAGTAGACATGATCGTAATGACCGACGGAGAGCGCATTCTGGGACTTGGAGATCTCGGCATCAACGGAATGCCAATCCCAGCAGGAAAACTGGGCCTCTATACTGCATTTGCAGGTGTTGACCCATCGCGCACGCTGCCGATAACAATTGACGTGGGAACAAACAATGAGGCTTATCTCAAGGATCCGCTTTATCTCGGTCATCGGCATCATCGGATCTCTGGAAAAGACTATTTCTTGTTCTTAGAAGAGATCGTTGACAACATTAAAAAGCGCTGGCCTGGTGCTGTTATCCAGTTCGAAGACTTTGGCAACGCAAACGCTTTCGCTCTCCTTTCCCGCTTCAGACACCGTTACAGTTGTTTTAGCGATGATATCCAAGGAACAGGCAGTATAGTAGTAGCCGGCCTTATTGCAGCGGCACGCGCAAAAGGTTCGAAACTTTCGGATGAACGAGTTCTTTTTTTCGGAGCAGGAGAGGCAGGAACAGGATCTGCGGATCAGCTCTGCACTGCTATGAATGTCATTGACGGCACCTCTTTGGAGAAGGCCCGAAGCCAAATGTACCTTTTCGATGTAGATGGACTTGTTACTTCAGATCGTGTTAATTGTGGCCACGGCCATGCTCCTTATGCTAAATCGATGGCCGCGGAACAGGATTTGCTAAAGTGTATTCGTACCATCAGACCGACCGCTCTTATTGGCCTTTCAACTGCAGGGGGTGCCTTTACGGAGGAAGTTCTCCGAGAGATGGGAAAACTCAACAAACAGCCCATCATTTTTCCTCTTTCCAATCCAAACAGTAAATCTGAATGTTCTCCGGAAGAAGCGTATAGGGCAACCGAAGGTAGAGCCTTGGTAGCAACCGGTTCTCCATTTCCCCAATGGAGTTTTAAAGACAAAACATTAACTCCGCGCCAAGGAAACAATGCCTACATTTATCCGGCTATTGGTCTTGCAGCTCTCCTAGGGAAGCTTGCGACAATAGAAGACGAAGACTTCCTTATTGCCTCCCTTACCGTAGCCGATATGGTGACTAAGGAAGATATGGCCAGCGGAGCTCTCTACCCTCCATTTGAAAAGGTAAGGGAGGTATGTTGCTCAATAGCCGCTAACATTATTAGCAACGCGCAAAGAAACGGCCGTTGCTCCATAACGCTTCCAGTTGATATAAAAGCCTGGGTTAAGGAACAAATGTACGAGCCTTCTTATCACTGATTATTAACGAAACAAGCGGAATTTTCCACTCTCACGCATACAGAAATCCCCATTGCTGGGTTAAATAATTTCATTGTGAATAATAAAAAGTTCCTTCTGCGGTTATAGGCGTAGAAGGAACTTGATGAAAAGCTATTAAAAGATGCCGGTGAGGACTACTGTGATGATGAGCAACGGTGCTAAAACGCCGATACCAATTCTGATAACCCAGAGAAGAGTCTTGTTTACAGGTTTGGCACTCGTAAGCTGTTTAGCAGTGACTTCCCAAGCAATCCAAGCGGCAACTAGACTGAAGCCGATCTCAGAAATCGGCATGCCGACGTTGCTTGTTAGGAAATCGAGAAGATCGAAAACGTTCTTGCCGAAGATCTTAAAGTCCGCCAGAGATCCGAAACTTAACGTGCAGAAAAGTCCGATGATGGCAGCTGCAGCGGTAATAATCCAAGTAATAATTGAGCGGTTGTCAGTTCCTCTGGAAGTTAGAACGGCAGCCACTACGGCTTCCAACATTGAGATGGAGCTGGTAATGGCAGCTACAACCAAGCAGAAATAAAACAAGGCAGCAAAGAATGCGCCGAAAGGCATCTGGGAAAAAATGGCCGGCATCGTGACAAATGTTAAACCGGGGCCTGCTGTCGGACTGAGATTGAAAGCAAACACTGCGGGCATGACCATTAAGCCGCCTAGGACTGCAGATAAGATCGCTAAAAATGCAATCCAAGCAGTCGAAGAGACTAGGTTAACTTTTTCCGAGAGATAGCCGGCATAGGTGACCATGACAGCTGCGCCAAGCGATAGAGAGAAAAATGTGAATCCCATCGCATTGAAGACGGCTTCAGTTGTGAAAGCTGAGAAATTAGGTTTAAATAAGTACTCCAGACCTTGTATCGCACCCGGAAGGGTTAATCCTCTGACAATAAGAATTAACATGAGTACGAAAAGAACCGGCATTAAAACTTTTGCCAAACGTTCAATTCCTTTCTGGACTCCGCGAGATACTATCCACGCGTTGATGGCTAAGAATACCAACTGGTAGAGATAGGCGACTACGCCGTTGCTGACGAAATTGCCGAAATTTTTATTGAGTTCATCGGCATTGGAAACTAACCCGTTTCCGAATAATGCGTCAATGAAGTACTTAATGCACCAACCGCCGACACAAGAGTAAAAGCACAGAATCAAGAAAGCCGTCAGAACTCCGATCGCACCGAAAATTCTCCATCCCTTTCCTGCTACTTTAGTAAGGGAACCGATAGGGCCGGCACGCCCGGCTCTTCCGACAACATACTCGCTGATGAGCATGGCTACACCAACGGTAAAGGTGAATAATAAGTACGATAAAAGGAAAACGGAACCGCCGTTGTTTCCGGCTAAGTACGGGAATTTCCAAATTGCTCCCAAGCCCACGGCAGAACCGGCGCTGGCGAGAATGAAGCCTAAGCGAGATGTCCAGGAGGATGCGACAGCCATGATTGAATCTTCTTTTTATTTTAACTGTAAGGAATGTTACAGGCTTCCTCCTCGAATTTAGAGTTTTGAACTATGAACTTGTTAACGCATGAGGACAAACAATAAGGAGAAGCATCTATCTCCTCCTCATCCTTTTTCCATGTTGAACTCATCAGCAGGCGATTATTTCGTATTCTTTTTGATGGCCTTGAGAACAATTTCTTGTGTCAGCAGTTCCGGAAGAATTTCCGTAGACCCATCCGGTTCATAAACGACATATAGAGGAACTCCGCTTCTGCCGAAATGTTCCAGGACTTTTGTGATTCTTTCATCGTAGTTCGTCCAATCGGCTTCAAGCACGACAAAGTCATTGTCTTTGAAAGCTTTTTGGACTTCAGAGGTGCGCAGAACGGCTAATTTGTTGGCCTGACATGTTAAGCACCAAGATGCCGTGAAGTCCACAAATACTCGTTTTCCTTGTTTGAGGGCATCGTCCACCTTTTGCGGGGACCAACTGTCTGCTCCTTGGTAGACTTCTTGTACCGGAGAGATGGCTGAGAGCGTTAAGCCTCCTCCTACGAAAAATAATGTTGCGGCAGCAAGAACGGCGGCAACGGGTTTCGCCGAAAGCTTGCCGAATTGGAACTTTCCGTAAAAATAGAGGGCAGCGCAGCACCAGAGAAGACCTGTACAAATGCAGGCAAACGCAAGAATACTGATTTGTTGAGATAAAACCCAAAGGAGCCAAAGGGCTGTCAACCCCATAGGCAAAGCCATCCACTTTTTGAATGTGATCATCCATTGCCCCGGCTTAGGAAGCCAGCGTGTAAGCCACGGGAAAACGGTGAGTAAAAACCAAGGCAGAGCCATGCCTAAGCCTAAGGCTAAGAAGATGAACAAAGTTTCAATATAAGAGGCACTTAACGCATAGCCCAGAGCAGCCCCCATGAAAGGAGCAGTGCAGGGGGATGCAACAAAAACCGCAAGAACTCCGGTGAGGAAGCTCTCCAGAAAAGGAGAACGTTTTTTCGCTGCCCCGGCTCCTGAAATTCTTGGAGTAAAACTAAATTCAAAAAATCCGAGAAGGTTTACCGAGAGAACAATAAATAAGGCTGCTAAAGCGCAGACAAAGAAAGGAGATTGGAGTTGGAAGCCCCAACCGATCATTGCACCGGTCGACTTAACCGCAATAAGCAGGCTGGACAGAACAAGCATTGTGAGCAAAATGCCTGCTAAGAATCCGAATCCGTGAGGCAACAAGTTCTTAGTGCCTCGGTTTTCAACGATGCCGATTATCTTCAAAGAAAGAACAGGGAAGACACAAGGCATTAAATTCAGAATTAAGCCGCCGAGGAAGGCAAAGAAGGCTGAAATCAGTAATGAGCCTTGAGACAAATTCAGTTGCTCTGATTTAACCGGAATCGTTAAGGAGGCTTCTTTTAACGGTGCACTGAAGTTTTTAGCCCAGCCGCCTTGAGATTCCTTGCCGTCGTTAACCAGAATTAATCCCTCGAAAGTGTCCCCTGTATTAATAAATTCGGTGGCGTGTAGGAAAACGGAAAAACCATTAGCCATTGGGACAATCTCTTGCGGTGCTCCATAAGAGATGGAATCTGCCGTTTGGGCAAAGATGTAGACGTTCTCTAATGCTCCTTTATCCGGAAAAGACAACTCAATAAGTTTCTTTGAATGGTCAATTTTTGCAGTAACGGGGATGCTGTCGGATGGGATGTCCTTGAGTGTTTCTTGGAAGATGTCGTAGGCGTCAGAGGGAACGGACTTTGGTCCAACTTTAATATCTAAGGAAAGAGAGGCTCTACCCGGAACGCATTGTTCCGCACACATGAGCCAAGAAACCTCCGCTTTCAATGAGGCTGAGGAGCCAAGAGGCTGGTCGGCGGGAATAGTGATCTGTACGGGAAGAAGGACTTCTCCGTCATAACCGTAATTGATAAGCGTCCCGAGCTTAAATACTTTGGGAATCGGCCACTGAATGTCGCCGGCTTTCCATCCGTCCGGGAGCGTCCATTGGATCTCTGTGGGAAGGCCGCTGTCGCCGGTGGCTTTCCAATAAGTATGCCAATGAGGATCGTGAGTTAGTTTCAGGCCGACTTCTATGGTCGAGCCAGGCGTGGCTTCGGCCATAGAAGAGATAAGCTCTGCTTTTACGAAATTGCTTTTGGTTTTTGGCGCCCAAGGAGCGGCCTGAATTTGAATGCCAAAAAGAAAAATAAAAATAAAGAATATGCGAAAAAGCAGAGAACTTCTCATTATCCGTGAACCTTTCTAACTTCTTTAAAGGCCTTTCGTGCAGCTTCAAAAGTCTTGCTCAGGACGGAGTCGTCGTGAGTGATAGAGACAAAGCCGGCTTCGAAAGTACTTGGAGCAAGGTAAACACCGTTATCAAGCATGGCATGGAAGAAAGTCTTGAATTTATCGGTGTCGCATTCCATAACTTCTTTGAAGCTGGCAGGACAAGTCGGACGGAAGTAAATGCCGAACATACCGCCGGTACATTGTCCGGAGAAAGCAACGCCTTCTTCTTTAGCAATTTGCACCAAGCCGCTGATGAGTTTGGTTGTTTGAACGGACAGTCTGTCGTAGAAGCCCGGTTCTTGAATGGCCTTCAACGTAGCAAGACCGCAGGCAACGGCAACCGGGTTGCCGGAGAGCGTGCCGGCCTGATAGACAGGGCCGAGCGGTGCAATGCAGTCCATAATTTCTTTTTTGCCGCCGAAGGCTGCAACAGGCATGCCTCCGCCGATGACTTTGCCGAACATAGTCAGATCAGGAGTTACGCCGTATAAGGATTGTGCGCCGTGCAAAGCGACTCGGAAGCCTGTCATCACTTCGTCTACAATCATCACGGTTCCGTGTTTTGCTGTCAGTTCGCGCATCTTGGTGATGAATTCGCGAGTAGCAGGAACCATGTTCATGTTGCCTGCGATTGCTTCTACGGTAACGCAGGCGATTTGGTCACCTTCTTTTTCGAAGGTTTCTTCAAGCATGTCGCAATTGTTGTATTCCAAAACAATGGTGTCTTTAGTCACGTCGGCCGGGACACCTGCAGAACTTGGTGTGCCGAAAGTCAGTAAGCCTGATCCGGCTTTGACTAAAAGAGCATCGCTGTGACCGTGGTAGCAGCCTTCAAACTTAATAATCTTGTTGCGTCCGGTGTAGCCTCTGGCTAGGCGGATGGCGCTCATGCCTGCTTCTGTGCCGGAGGAAACAAGGCGGACTTCATCAATGGAAGGAATAATCTTCTTGATTTCTTCAGCGATTAAAACTTCTCCTTGAGTCGGAGCACCGAAGCTCAAACCGTTGTCAACGGCTTCCTTGACGGCTTGAATAACTGCGGGATTGTTGTGGCCGAGAATCATCGGACCCCAGGAGCCAACGTAGTCGATATATTTTTTGCCTTCTTCATCATAAAGATGAGGGCCTAAAGCTTTTTTGATAAAAGGAGGAACTCCGCCAACTGACTTAAATGCACGAACAGGAGAGTTCACGCCTCCGGGAATTGATTCTTGGGCTCTGTCAAAAAGAGCTTCATTGCGATCCATGTTGACTCCGATTAATAAAATAAGCGTCCTAGTAAGGACGCTATACTAATCCGAAAACTTAATTCAAACCTTAAAATGTAATGCCGATTGCTGCCTTGAACGTGGCAGGAGAAGGCCTCAAAGAGTATGTTTCCCCGTAGGAATTTCGTCCTTTGTATCGCG
This sequence comes from uncultured Turicimonas sp., assembly GCF_902477955.1. Lineage (NCBI taxonomy): Bacteria > Pseudomonadati > Pseudomonadota > Betaproteobacteria > Burkholderiales > Sutterellaceae > Turicimonas > uncultured Turicimonas sp. The sequence continues at coordinate 44,111 of NZ_CABSJB010000006.1, forward strand.
GAAATGCCATATCCAAACCGCCGGTTAATTGAATGTGTTTGCTCAAAGCAAAGGTTGTGCCTATCTGAATAACCGGCGAAAAGGCGTTCTTCCGAGAGTGCCAGCCGGGGTTCTGCTGTAGATTGTTCAGCCGGAAGAATCCTGCGCCGATGCCGGCATATAAAGAAACGTCTTTTGATGCTAAGAAATGATATTGAAGCGCCAAAGAATATCCGGTCAATTTGTAAGAACCTATTTTTTGACCGAAATATTTAACATTATGTTTGCTTTGGATGACATTGGCGTCAATTGCCCAGTTTTTGGTTAGAAATACACGAGCACCAGCTGTCCAAGCAGGATTCGAAGATATGCTCGCCCCTCCGAGGCCGTTCATATCTGTTTTCTGCCAACCGCCCCCTCCGTAAAGCATAACTTTGTTATTGAATTTAGATTCTTCGGGAAGCTCGGAATAGCTGAAGCTCTTGTCGGAAAAGACTAAGTTGCCGAAGAAAAAGAAAATGTTGGCTCCGGGAACATAAGTTCCGTAGAAAGTTAAGTTGTCGGTTCCAACTCCTAGCAGAGGCAGGGGTGCAGGAATCGGGAGCCATCGGTAATCGGCACGAGCCGTTAAACCGAGGGTGTATCCCGTCTCCAGATGCAGAGGACTTGAGCCGAGCTTCCATCGAGCCAACCACGCGTAGCCCATGAAAGGTTCAATAATATTGTGGGAATCGGAAAACGCCATCGCATAAAGAATTCGGCGGTTGCCGCGAGCATCAATGTAGTTGCTGGAGATGCCGCCGCCCCATGTGTAGCCGTTTTCCTGACGCCTGTTTGGATAGTCCCACGCCGGATGAATAGTATAAGCAGGCACTAAAAGGCCGGTGTTCCCATCCCGCATGATGGTTTTTAAACCGTCCCAGGTTTTAGAAAAATAACCTTCATCACTGTCGCTGACAGACGCCGGAAGCGTCTCACCGATTGCCGACCAAAAAGAATCCCATCCCGCACTAAAAGCAATCGAAGGAAACGCAACAAGAGGTAGAAGTGCCAGAAGAGCCTTTGTTTTTGTTTTCACTTGATTCCCAACAAATTTATATGATTTTTCTACGGTTCAATTCTATTGCGATTTAGCACGATTTTCTTAAACGGGCGGAAGGCCGTGTTTCTAGATCGTCAATAAGTTGTTAAAAGAAAATGAAAATGTATCCCGAGATTTTGAAGTGAGTAGTTACTCGATGTTGGCCATTTGAAATTTTTGTAAAAAGCAACTAAAGTAGCGCCTGAAGTTTGCCGGATGATCGTAGGGCGTTAGCTCTGAGGAAAGTCCGGACTCCATAGGACAGCGTAGGAGGTAACACCTCTCCGCCGTGAGGCGAGGATTAGAGCAACAGAGACGAGCCGGTTAAGTCCGGTTGAAACGGGCAATCTCTACGCGGAGCAACACCAAATAGACAGTTATTGACCCTGTCCGGCGAGACTGTGGGTAGGTGGCTCGAAATATAAGGCGACTTATATTCTAGATGAATGATCATCGCGCAATTTATTGCGGACAGAATCCGGCTTACGGCAAACTTTTTCTTCTTTTCTCTCCTCTTCTTCACGTTTTGTTTCGTTTTTTGAAAACAAAGTTCACCCAGTGGAAAAAATAATTTTTTTACGTTAAAGAAAAATCATTTTGGGAACAAAGTTTTATCTCTCAATCTATATTAGCGTCCTACCGATAGGGCAGAGCGCTAAAAAGTGGAAAAAAGTGGCTAAAAAGTGGATAAAATTAGAGGTCCATGGTGTATTAATGTTTCGGAAATAAAAATTGTTCCAAGGCTCTCCTCACATTACTCTCGATTCCAAAGGGAGATTCTCAGTGCCTGCGAGGTTTCGCAAGGCCCTGGAGGAGTTGTGCTCCGGACAACTTACTTTTACAAGACACCCTGATGGATGCGCACTTCTTTACCCTCGTCCTGTGTGGCAGAAAAAGAAAGAAGAGTTAATGGCCCTTCCTTTTGCTGCCCGCGCATTCCAAAGAATTGTTATGGGTTCGGCTATAGATGTTGAGATGGATGCTAACGGTCGCCTGCTGATTCCGCAAGAGATCCGAAGCAGCTGCAGCCTAAACCGTAAAGAGGTTGTTTTAGTCGGTTTGGGTCAGCATTTCGAACTATGGGATGCCCAGAAATTGGAAGAGAGCGAAGAACAAGCAAAGTCAGAGAATCTGTCCGAAATAGCAGCTGCATTTAATTTTTAAGGATTGGCTTTGGACATCGCAAAGAATTTCAAACACATTCCTGTGCTGGCTAAAGAGGTTCCTGACATTCTGGTTAGAGATCCTTCAGGCATATACGTAGACGGCACTTTCGGAAGAGGAGGACATTCAAGACTAATTCTTGAAAAACTCTCTCCCGAGGGGAAGCTGTACGCGTTTGACAGAGATGAGACTGCTGTCAAAGCGGCCGAAGAGATAACGGATCCTCGCTTCCGGATCATTCATGCTCCTTTTGCAGAAATGGAAGAAAAGCTCGTCGAGCTTGGCATTACTTCTGTCAACGGCATCCTCCTAGATATCGGTGTCTCAAGTCCGCAAATCGATGATGCAGAAAGAGGTTTCTCATTCAGATTTGACGGCCCTCTCGATATGCGCATGGATACAAGTACCGGAATGACGGCAGCCGAATGGATCAATCAAGCAGCTGCTGAGGAAATAGCCTCCGTCTTAAAGCTTTACGGAGAAGAAAAATTCTCTTCCAGGATCGCGGCCGCTATTTGTGAAAAAAGAGCTAAAGAGCCTTTTACTACAACCAAGGCTTTGGCAGATTTGATTGCATCGGTAGTACCGAGAAATAAGAAGGATCGTGATCAGCACCCTGCAACGCGTTCCTTCCAAGGTATCCGTATTTTTATTAACGATGAACTAGGACAGTTGAGACAAGCTCTCAATGCTGCCGGTTCTCTGCTGCAGCCCGAAGGAATTCTAGAAGTTATCAGCTTCCATTCTTTGGAAGATCGCATTGTTAAACACTTCTTTGATATGTGCGCAAATCCTGACAAAGGAATTGATCCTAGATTGCCGCTGCGTGCAGAGCAGCTTCCTCAGCCTTTATTCAGCAAAGGCAAGAAAGTCGTGCCTTCAAAAGAAGAGTTAGAAATCAATCCTAGAGCTCGAAGTTCAATTCTTCGCTTTGCATCCAGAACAAGTACTCCTTGGAAGGGACTGGAGTTAGCATAATGAAAGAGTTCAGGTTTTTGGTGTTTGTAATCATCTTGATCGAAGTAGGCATTTTCGCCTGCGGGCTTCGTATTGTCTACAACCGCCATACCTATAGAACGATGTTTATTCAGCTCGAGAGAGAGCAGCAGACTTATCATTCCCTGATCGATGAGTTGAATCGAGCAAAAGTAGAACTCGCCTCTTTGGAACAGCCGTCAAACATTGTGTCATCGGCGAAGTTCCAAGGACTTGCCCCTGTTAACAATAACGAGGTAGTCATCATCCACCCGACCCCGTCGCTTAAAAATCCATCTTCCAGCGGGGCAGCCGGTGTCAAGCCAACTAAGGAGGCTGCCGCACCATGAAAATAATTAATAAAATCAAAGGTTGGATATCTTCTTCTCCCGAGGAAATCAGAGGCGCTAACGACAGCGTTCAGGATCTGTTGTCTATTCGTGTACCTGCCGGACGCGTTAGGTTTCTGTATTTCATCATCGTCCTTTCTTTTTTGGTTCTGATTGGTCGTTTAGCTTACCTTCAGCTCGGATTCAATACCGAATTTCTTCAAAAACAGGGAGAGATGCGTTTTCAGAGAACTTTAGACGTCTCTGCCGTGCGCGGAAGAATATTGGATAGAAACGGCGCCGTTCTGGCCTCCAGCGTTCCCGGAAAAGGTTTGTGGATTATTCCGCAGGACACTGATATTACGGAAGAACAGCTTAAAAAACTTTCCTCATTGCTGAAAGTTCCTAAGCAAGAGCTTAAGAAGAAGTTTTCTTCAAAGAGAACTTTCGTTTATTTGAAGCGTCAGGTTCCTAATGATGTAGCCAATGAAGTTCTTGCATTGAATATTGCAGGACTTCATTCCACCCGTGAATACTTAAGACAATACCCGGACGGCGTCATTGCTGCTCAGATTGTCGGTTTAACCGGCATAGACGGGAACGGAGTCGAAGGTGTCGAACTTTCGGCCGATAAGCTTCTGACAGGGACAACAGGCTCCCGCCGTGTGATGAAAGATCGCCTCGGGAGAATTATCGATGACGTATGGATCAGAGAACCTCAAAATGGCGAGGATATAAGACTGACGATCGATACCAGAATTCAGTACTTGGTTTATTCAGCACTCGAGAAACAAGTCAAGGATTTAAACGCTAAAGCGGGAGCCGTCGTCGTTGCTGATACACAGACGGGAGATATATTGGCTTTGGCTAATTATCCAAGCTTTGACCCCAATGTTAGAAGAAAGATTGGCCGTCAGGCTATCCGCAACAGAGCGATCACCGATACGTATGAACCGGGCTCGACGATGAAGCCGTTCTCGGTAGCTGCCGGCCTGGAAGAAAAGAAAGTTACGCCCAATACATTATTCCAAATCGGTCATCGCATGACTTTCGGACGGCGAAGCATTGGGGACTCTCACTACAGTAAAGAACTAACCGTTGCCGGAATCATTCAGCAGTCAAGCAACATAGGAACTTCAAAGGTTGCTTTGCTGATGTCGCCGCAAACAATGTGGTCATACTATGACAAGTTAGGCTTCGGCAAGGCTCCCAATATCGGTTTCCCGGGAGCGGTTCCGGGCAGATTGAGACCGGCCAAGAGCTGGCGTCCGATTGAACAGGCGACGATGTCCTACGGACACGGCGTGACGGTTTCTTTGCTTCAGCTGGTCCAAGCTTATACCGCTATTGCCAGAGAGGGCGATATGGTGCCTCTTTCTATCATGAAAGATAGAGAGCCGGCACAGCCTCAGGTTGTGTACAGTCCGAAAACGGCGAATCAAATGAAAGCTATGCTTGCCAGCGTAGTCGAAAAAGGCGGAACCGGTACTCGAGCTCAGGTTGAAGGATTCAGCGTTGCCGGCAAAACCGGAACTGCTTATAAGCTTGAGGGCGGTCAGTATGTGAAGAAATACGTGGCTAGCTTTACCGGTTATGCTCCCGCCTCTAACCCGAGAATTGTCGTTGGTGTAATGATTGATGAGCCGATGAAGGGCAAACACTGGGGTTCAACTGCAGCGGCACCGCTGTTTTCCCAGATTGTTGCGGGAACTTTAAGAATTATGGCTGTCAACCCGGATAAGGCCGTCACACCCAAGACAACCTACGTAAAGAATGATGCTAAACAGCAGGGGAAGGACAAATCGCTTAAGGCGGTTGCCCAAGGCAAAGCTAAAAAGGCTGCGCCGCAGCCTGTAAGTAATAAAACTGCGCCGGTTAAGAAGCCGCCGAGAATTCGCGCCTCTAACGACGTGGGCAAAGGACTGAAGAAGGAGACTGGCGGTGCCTGACCTTTCAGATATATTGGACTTTATAACTAGATACGCGCGGGCTGAATCCAAACTGTGCCTTGACAGCAGAAGGGTTAAGCCCGGCGATGTGTTTTTTGCCGTCACGGGAGGAGCCCATGACGGCCGAGATTTTATTGAAATCGCTTTAAAAAACGGTGCTTCCTGTGTTGTACGGGAAGGTCTAGGAGAATTGGAACTTCCTGATAATCAGCTGGAAGTCAGCAATCTCAGAGAGATGCTCCCTGAAATATCCGCAGCTTATTTCGGTAATCCGTCACGATCCATGACAGGGATTGCCGTAACCGGAACAAACGGCAAAACCACAACGACTCACTGGATTTCTTACTTGCTAAGTTCCTGCGGAGTGCCTTGTGCCGTTCTGGGAACCATCGGATGCTATTTCGAAGGTAAAAAGATACCGACTGTTTCGCTGACAACACCGGACATTCTGACTCTGGAATCAACACTTTCTCAGCTCAGAGATGAAGGGTGTCAGGCGTTTGCGATGGAAGCAAGTTCCATCGGTCTGGAACAGGGGCGCATGGAAGGCTTGAGCATCAAAATTGCCGCCTTTACAAATCTGACTCGTGACCATCTCGACTATCACGAGACGATGGAAAACTATGCGGCCGCCAAGGGAATTTTGTTTGACTGGCCTGAGTTGGAAAGTGCAGTGATTAATCTCGATGATGAGTATTCACAACGTTATATCCAGCAGATCAGAAACCGCGATGTGACTCGGATTATCTATAGCCGCAAGAAAGAAGCGGATCTATACGCTTCTAATCTATGTCACACGGAGCATGGAATAGCATTCGACCTGCATTGGCAAGATAAAGTTAAAAGCATTCAGTGCAACTTTGTCGGAAACTTTAATGTCGAAAACTATCTTGCTGCCGTTGGTTGTGCTCTAGCCGCAGGAATTGATTTTGAGAAGGTCTGCGAAGCCTCTCAAAAGTTGGTCCCGCCGCCGGGACGTATGCAGATAGCAGAAGTCGGAGTCAATCCGTTAGTGGTTGTCGATTACTCTCATACTCCCGATGCGCTGGAAAAAGCGATTGAAACATTGCAGGAAGTAAAAACCCAGCGCAAAGGCAAACTTTGGGTACTGGTTGGTGCCGGAGGAGATCGCGATCCCGGTAAACGTCCTTTGATGGGACGGGTAGCAGCCACGGCCGATGAACCCATCATCACCAGCGACAATCCAAGAAGTGAAGATCCGCTAAAAATTATTGAGCAAGTGGCTTCCGGTGCGGAGAAAGTGACCAGAATTCCTGATCGCGCAGAAGCTATCCGCTTTGCAATAAAGAACGCTGCTCCTGAGGATGTCATTCTTATCGCCGGTAAAGGGCATGAGGATTATCAAGAGGTAAATGGAATTAAACATCATTTCTCAGATGTGGAAGAAGCGCGTAAAAACTTAAAGAATAGAAAGGAAAATTTGAATGAGTGAACCCCTAATGACGATTGGTGAGTTGGCCCAGGCTTTAGGTCCGGAAGCATCCGTCAAAGGAGCCTCGGGAATTAAATTCTCCTCTGTAGAAATTGATTCAAGAAAAGTTCAGCCTAACGGGCTGTTTTTTGCCATCGAAGGCGAAAGAGACGGACATGATTTTGTTCAGGACGCTGCCGATAATGGTGCAGCGGCTGCTGTGGTTTCTCATATCGTCCCCGTTTCCATCCCGCAGGTGGTAGTGCCCGACACGAGAAAAGCCCTTTTGGAATCGGCTAGTCTATGGAGAAAGCGTTTTTCTCTGCCGGTAATTGCTGTAGCCGGCAGCAACGGTAAAACCACGACAACTCAAATGATTTTGTCCATCATCAGCAACCGCTATGAACCAGCACAATGGATTGGCACATTGGGCAATCTTAACAACGACATGGGCGTGGCTCTGATGTTATGGCGTCTGCGTTCACATCACCAAGTGGCCGCTTTTGAGATTGGTATGAACCATGTTGGGGAGATGGAAGCGCTCGTTAAAGCAGTGGCACCGACAGTTTCCGTGGTCACCAATACGATGCGCGACCATCAAGAGTTCCTCTTGTCAATGGAAGATACCGCGAGAGAAAATGGATTGGTCTATGAAATGCTTCCTCCTAACGGGGTGGCCGTTATTAACGAAGCCGATCCGTACTGCAATCTTTGGCATGAACAAGCCGGTCCCAGAAGAATTGTTTCTTTCGGGACTCCATGCAGCGATGTCTCCGGTGAAAAAATCGATAAAGGTTTCCGCTTGATTACACCATCGGGAGAAATCGATATCGCATTGAATGTTTTGGGAGATCACAATATTGTTAATGCCGTTTGTGCTGCTGCCGTTGAGTATGCAGTCGGCCGAGACCTTTGTGATATTAAGAAGGGGTTGGAAAATTTCAGACCCGTTGCTCATCGAGGCGAAACTTTCAAGCTGAAAGACGGAAGTCTTCTGATTGATGACAGTTATAACGCGAACCCTGACTCTATGATTGCTGCTTTAAAAATGTTGGCAGCAAATGAAATGCCCACCCTGGCGATTTTGGGAGATATGGGAGAACTCGGGGTCCAAAGCGTCGATTGTCATAAAGAAATTGGTAAGTATGCCGCAGACGTCGGTATACAAACTTTGTTCTGTACCGGTAATCGAATGATCGATGCAGTTGAAAGCTTCGGTCCCGGCGCAAAGCATTTCGAAAATAAAGAAGAACTGCTTGAAGCAGTATTAGAACTTTTAAACAGCGGTCCTCACGCAATCCTTATAAAAGCTTCAAATTTCATGAAACTTTATAACATCGCTGCAAAACTAGAAGAAAAGGTTGGAAAGGAATAAACATGTTATTAGCTTTGTTTCAGTGGTTGGCTGACACATGTGGATGGGGATGGCTAAGAGTCTTTAACTATTTGACTTTAAGAGCAGTTTTTGCAGCTCTTACCGCTTTTTTTATCGGACTTGCTATCGGGCCGAAAGTCATTCAGGAACTAAGAATTCTGAAAGTTGGACAAGCCGTCCGCGAATACGGGCCTAAAACTCATTTGGTTAAAGACGGCACACCGACAATGGGCGGCATCATTATTTTGATTGCCGTCGGATTGTCTACGATTTTGTGGATGGATCTTAGCAACCGATTCGTTTGGGTTGTTCTATTCGTGACCCTCGGGCTCGGAGCCGTCGGATGGGTAGATGACTACAGAAAAGTTGTTCATCACAATCCGGAGGGAATGAAATCAAGAGAGAAGTATTTCTGGCAGTCCCTTATCGCAATAATCGCTTCCGTTTACTTGGCCTTTGCAGTGGCCGCACCTGATACTTCAAGTATTTGGTCTCTGGTTGGAGACTGGATTGCAAATGGGTTCGGTTCTATTCAGCTTCCGGATAGAAGCGGATTGTTAATTCCGTTCCTGAAGGGAGTTTCGATTCCTATTGGAATTTGGGGCTTCATTATTCTCAGTTATTTTGTCATTGTGGGAACAAGCAATGCCGTTAATTTAACTGACGGTCTGGATGGTTTAGCAATTCTGCCGAGCGCTCTGGTAGGCGTTGCTCTTGGTATCTTTGCCTATGTGGTCGGCCGTGTGGACTACGCCAACTATTTACTTTTCCCCTATGTTCCGGGAGCCGGTGAAGTTGTTGTGGTAGGAGCAGCTTTGATCGGAGCCGGCTTGGCCTTCCTTTGGTTCAATGCCTATCCTGCCCAAGTATTTATGGGCGATGTCGGAGCTTTGGCTTTAGGCGGTGCATTAGGAACCATGGCTATCATCACCAGACAAGAATTGGTGCTCTTCATCATGGGCGGCATATTTGTGATGGAAACCTTGTCTGTGATTTTGCAGGTCGGTTATTTCAAACTTACTCACGGTAAAAGAATTTTCTTAATGGCGCCTCTTCACCACCATTTCGAAATGAAGGGGTGGAAAGAAACTCAGGTGGTAGTCCGTTTCTGGATTATCACGATTGTATTGGTATTAATTGGTCTTTCAACTTTGAAGATTCGTTAGGATTGCTATGCAGCAAGAAAAGGCAATAGTAGTTGGCCTTGGAGCCTCCGGAATGACAGTCGTAAGATACTTGGTGTCAAACGGCTGGAACGTAACTGCGTTGGATACTCGAGAATGTCCGCCAAATTTAAAAGTCCTGCAGACAGAATTTCCGCAGGTCAAGTTTATCGGCGGAGACTTGGACGATATTCAGTTAACTGACGAGTCACTGCTTGTTCTTTCGCCGGGTATTTCCCCGTACTTTTCTGCAATCGCTCCGCTGGTGTCCGCTGCGAAAGCCAAAGAAATTGGTGTTGTCGGAGAAATTGAACTCTTTGCCCGTCATTTGGCAAAACTTAAAGAGGAAACCGGTTACGCCCCTAAGGTAATTGGAATTACCGGAACTAACGGTAAGACTACGACGACCATGCTGAGTTCCCATATTGTCGGGGAAAGCGGCCATAGCGTGTGCTTTGCAGGCAATGTCGGTCCTAACGCTCTGGCCGAGGTTACTCGCTTGGAAAAAGAGCAGAAGCTGCCGGACTATTGGGTATTAGAACTCTCCAGTTTCCAGCTCGAGACAACTTCTTCCTTGAGATGTGATGCAGCAGCGCTTTTGAACGTAACGGAAGACCACTTGGATTGGCACGGATCGATGGCAGCTTATGCTGCTGCCAAAGCTAAGATCTTTTCAGAAGATACGATTCGCGTTTTAAACCGTGAAGATGCGGTGTCGATTAGTTTTGCACAGGCAGTAAACCCTGCTTTAGTCCGTACTTTCGGCTTAAACGCCCCGGAAAATAAAGGCGACTTCGGTGTTGAACAAGTAGGCGCCTTCCCCTGGCTCTCCTATGTGGACGAAGACGGAGAAGATTTCAACATCGTTCCGGCTAATTCTCTCCTGATTCGAGGAAATCACAATAAGGCCAATGCGTTGGCTGCGGCTGCTTTAACTTTGTCTACGGGTATTGAACTCTCGGATCTTCAGAAGGCACTGCTGACCTACCGAGGAGAACCTCATCGAGTCCAGACGGTTTTGACTTCCAGAGACATTGAATATATTGATGATTCAAAAGGTACGAATGTCGGCGCTACTGCGGCTGCTTTAGAAGGATTTGAAGGCAGAAAAGTCGTCATTATTCTCGGCGGGGACGGAAAAGGTCAGGATTTCACTCCGCTGAAAAAACCGATCCAAGAACATTGTCGTGCAGTTGTTTTGATTGGAAGAGATGCCCCTCAAATTGAAGAGGTGCTGGCTGATGTGGATATTCCCAAGATTCACGCCAAGGATATGAAAGAAGCAGTAGCGGCATGCCGTCAAAATGCTAAAGAAGGGGATGTGATTCTGTTGTCTCCGGCCTGTGCTAGCTGGGATATGTTCAGAGATTACGCCGATCGTTCGCAGCAATTTATTGATTGCGCCAAGCAAATTGCAGAAGATGAAGGAACTTTGTGCTGAAGTATTTTAGAAAAGGAGAAGGCGATCTCCAGATCAACACAACGGTGGGAGACGCCAGCGAGGCCGCGATTCCCTATGCGCCGAGCCGATCAATGACAGGGATTTCTCCTGATTGGGGAGTGCTTTTTGTTGTCTTCAGCTTAGTGCTAATCGGAACGCTGATGGTTTTTTCAGCGTCAATCTCTTTGTCTGATTCTCCCAAGTACAAAGTTGCCGTCGATGCATTCCTTGTCAAGCACGCCATTTCGTTAGGGGTTGCTGCCGTGGTTGCGGTGATAGTCAGTACAATCCCGATGAAAGTTTGGAAGCAGTTCTCGCCTCTTATTTTCTTCTTAGGTTTTGTGTTGCTGATTGCCGTGCTCATCCCGGGGATTGGTAAGAACGTCAATGGTTCTTATCGCTGGATTCAAGTCGGACCTTTCCAGCTTCAGGCAACGGAATTCATGAAAGTGGCGGCCCTGTTGTTTGCAGCGAATTTTACGGTGCGAAAGCAGAACTTTATGCACAGCTTCAAGAAAGGTTTCCTGCCGATGGGAATCGTTATCGGTTTGGTTGGTTTGCTTGTGCTGTTGGAGCCTGACCTTGGTGCGCTGATTATGATTGTCTGTATCTCGATGGGCATCCTCTTTTTAGGAGGAATCAATTTCGGGATCTTTATCGGCATTTTTGTGGTGCTGATAAGTATTTTTATCGGCGTTATTTTGACGTCTCCATGGCGTATGGCCCGCATCTTTGCCTACTTGGATCCTTGGTCAGCCGATCATGCGCTAGGTAAGTCTTACCAGCTTTCTCACTCATTGATAGCTTTCGGTCGAGGAGAGATATTCGGAGTGGGTCTGGGAGACGCTATTGAAAAACAAAATTATCTGCCTGAAGCTCACACGGACTTTATCTTGGCCATTATCGGAGAGGAACTGGGTTTCGTCGGTGTTTTAGTAGTTCTTGCTCTTTTCCTTTGGCTCGTTAAGAGAGCCTTCGAAATCGGCCGAAAGGCTATTTTGTTGAAACACTTTTTCTCAGGACTTGTCGCTCAAGGTATAGCCATTTGGTTTGGTGTGCAAGCCTTTATCAATGTCGGCGTAGCCAGCGGTTTGCTCCCGACGAAAGGGTTGACTCTTCCGTTTGTCAGTTACGGAGGATCGGCGCTTCTGGCGTGTTTAGCGGCTGCAGCCTTGCTGCTTCGGGTCGATTACGAAAATAAACTTACTATGCGTGGGGGAATGGTATGAAGAAGCATTTAGTTATAGCAGCGGCCGGTACCGGTGGTCACGTGATGCCCGGTATTGCAGTGGCTAAAATCATGATCTCACGCGGTTGGGATGTTTCATGGGTTGGCACAAAGGCCGGTATGGAAAAACGTCTCGTGGAAAGACACGGAATACCTTTTACCGCATTGGACTTTGAAGGTTTAAGAGGAAAAGGTCTTAAAACTCTTTTATTCGGCGGATTTAAACTTCTTTCATCGATCTTCCAATCCAAAAAGTATTTGACTGAAGTTAAAGCAGATGCGGTTTTCTCTACCGGCGGGTATATTGCCGTACCAGTGTGTTTAGGGGCAGGCCTTAAAGGCATTCCCTACGTTTTGATGAACAGTGATGCGGATCCGCTGTTGAGCATCAAGATGATTCAGGGAAATGCCAGCGGCGTGATGTGCGGTTTCGACGGAAAAGCCGCTAAGGAAGCCGGCAAACGCGCTGTCGTGACGGGTAATCCTGTCAGAAAAGAGATTGTATCTTTGCCTTCTCCGGAAGAAAGATATGCCGGCAGAAGCGGCAAGCTGAATCTATTGATCTTCGGAGGCTCTTTAGGCGCGCGCGTTTTCAATGAAAATGCCCCGAAGGCAATTGCTCTGATTCCGGAAGAGGTAAGACCGGCGATCGTCCACCAGTGCGGTGTAAACGACTTGGAAAAGGTCAAAAATCTTTATAAGGAGCTCGGTGTCGAAGCTGAAGTCGTTCCTTTTATCGATGATATGGCAGCAGCCTACATGAAAGCAGACGTAGTGCTGGCCAGAGCCGGTGCAATTTCCGTCTCTGAGTTAATGGTAGCCGGTGTTCCTGCTATATTAGTGCCCCTTGTGGTTAAAACTACTTCTCATCAAGTCGGAAATGCCAAGTACATGCAGGATGCCGGTGCATCCATTTACTTGCCGCAAACAGAATTGACGCCGCCGAAACTGGCTGAAATTATAGGAAGTCTCGACAGAGAAAAGTTATTGGAAATGGCGAAGAAAGCCAAAGGGCTCGGAAAGCCCAACGCTGCAACTACAGTTGCGGATTTTATTGAACACATTACGGATTAGGAAAAAGCATGTTTGCAGTCAAACGGCTACATTTTGTTGGCATTGGTGGAACCGGCATGAACGGTATTGCTGAGGTTTTGTTAAACCTTGGTTATGAAGTTTCCGGATCAGATTTGAAGGCCAATGCTGCGACGGAACGTCTGGAAAGGTTAGGCGCGCGTATTTTCTATAACCATTCGGGAGAGCATGTTGGCGATGCCGATGTAGTTGTGATTTCCAGCGCCGTGCACGGAGACAACCCGGAAGTTGTCTACGCTAAGGAAAATAACATCCCGGTAGTTCCCCGTGCAATCATGCTTGCCGAGCTGATGAGACTGCGGAACGGCATTGCTATTGCGGGAACGCATGGAAAGACGACAACGACTTCTTTGGTTACTTCCATTCTGAAGACTGCAGGATTTGATCCGACTTTTGTGATTGGCGGAAGGTTAAATGCCGCCGGCTCCAATGCAAAATTAGGAAAAGGTCAATTTATTGTGGCGGAGGCAGACGAGTCCGACGCTTCCTTCCTGTATCTGACCCCTGTAGTGGCTGTTGTAACCAACATTGATGCCGACCATATGGATACTTACGGCCACGACATCAATAAACTGAAGCAGGCGTTCATTGATTTCACAATGCGTCTACCCTTCTATGGAAAAGCGGTCGTCTGTATTGAGAACGAAAATGTCCGCTCTATTTTGCCGAAGATTTCCAAACCGGTTATTACATACGGATTCGGACAAGATGCGCAGATTCGAGCGACCAATATTCGTGCCGAAGGTACTCAGATGAAATTTACAGTGGAGACTTCTAAGTTCCCTGTGAAACCGTTTGAAATTGTATTGAATCTTCCCGGAATGCATAACGTTTTAAATGCTCTTGCAGCAATCGGCGTTTCCCTTTCGGTGGAAGCTCCGGTTGAGGCGATTCAACAGGCCCTGACGGAATTCACGGGTGTTGGACGAAGATTTTCTATCTGGGGCCAAGCCCAGACAAAAGAAGGGAAGAAATATTTGGTGGTTGATGACTACGGTCATCACCCGGCGGAGATGGCTGCCACAATTAAGGCTGCGCGCGGAGCCTATCCGGATAAAGAAATTATTTTGGCATTCCAGCCGCATCGCTATTCTCGTACACGCGATTGTTTCGAAGATCTGGTAAGAGTGCTTTCTACGGTCGATAAGCTGATTTTGTGTGAAGTTTATCCGGCAGGGGAAGAACCGATTGTCGGAGCTGACAGCCGCAGTCTTTGCAGAGCAATCAGACTGGCAGGGAAGGTGGAACCTATTTTTGCCGCCAATCTTGAAGAAGTAGAAGAACAAATTGAATTGCATGTGTCCGATGACAGCGTTTTGCTAGTGATGGGTGCCGGCAGTATCGGAGGTATTCCGTCTAAATTAATGGCTAAAGGAAAGAATTATGGCAAGTAAAGAAAAAAAATTAGGCAGAGTTGCCGTTGTGATGGGCGGAACTTCGGCCGAAAGAGAAGTCTCCTTGATGAGTGGTTCGGGCGTACTCAAAGCATTGCGTGATGCTAATGTTGATGCAGAGGTTTTTGACCCTCAGGAACAGGACATAGAAGAGCTCGTCAGCAAGGATTATGACAGAGCATTTCTTATTCTTCACGGAAAGGGAGGAGAGGACGGTGTAATCCAAGGCTTAATGGAATACATCAAACTCCCGTACACAGGCAGCGGCGTATTTGCTTCAGCTATCAGTATTGATAAAGTCATGACTAAGAAGGTCTGGGAGTCCGTTGGTCTCCCTGTCCCCCGCGGAACGACCGTCACTGCTGACAGCAATATGGCTGAAATTATTCGTCTGCTCGGCAAAAACTTGATTGTGAAGCCTAGCAAAGAAGGCTCCAGCATTGGTCTTTATCGTATTAACGACGCCACTCCTGAATCTCTTTTGGAAGCCGTTAGAAAAGCTACGGAAGACGGCATGCAGGTAATGGTCGAAGAGCTGGTGGTCGGCAGAGAGCTGACCGTTGCCGTGTTGGATAAACATGACGGTCAAGGCCTTAAGGCGCTGCCGATTATTGAAATCGTGGCCCCTAAGGGAGACTACGACTACGAACATAAGTACTTCTCGGATGAAACTCAGTATATCTGCCCTGCCGCAGTCAGAGATGATGTCAGAGACGCTATTTTAGCCGCAGTAGAAAAAGCAGCTGCAGTCTTAGGAATTCAAGGATGGTCAAGAGTAGACGTTATGCTTAGACCTGACGGCAGTTTTGTTCTTTTAGAGATCAATACGGCACCGGGCATGACGCCGCACTCACTTGTGCCTTTAGCCGCTAAGACCGTCGGTCTCAGCTATCAGGAACTGGTCTGCCTTGTGGCAGAAGGGGCTGCACTAAAGGGTTAGTGGATGTCCAAGTGGAGTGATAAAACTTTTAATTTCCTGACGGATTTCGTCTCGATTTTAATCATCCTCGTACTGCTGGTTTTTGCTGTCTGGTGGGCAATCCAGAAACCGGTTTTTTGGTTAAAGGGAATCGATGTTGTGGTTCACGGCAATCAAGAAGCCATTACGGCCCCCGTTGTTGCAGAAAAATTAAAAGGCAAGATCAGCGGAACTTTCTTTACGGTTGATATCTCGAAGATCCGAGATACCTTGAAAGAGATTCCATGGGTAAAGGATGTTTCGGTAAAGAGAGAGTGGCCGAATCGGCTGAAGATCTTCTTGTATCTTCATAAGCCGGTAGCGCTGTGGGGAGAGCAAGAGGTTTTGTCGCAAGACGGTGTAATTTTTGAAGAAAACCAGGCGGTGGCCGAAAGCGAAGGGGAACTTCCCCATATCTACGGACCGCCTGAACTAAGTGCAAAAATTTACCAGCAGTATTTAGATTTCGACAAAATCTGCCAACCGAGAGGATTGAAGATTGTGTCTCTGACACTGACTCCGATGAGCGGTTGGTATCTTGTTTTCAAAAATTCCGAAGACAAGAATGTTGAAGTTGTTTTTAAAGGGAGCGATACAAATCAGGCTATGAGTTTGAGGCTGGAAAGAGTATTGAATATGATGCCTCAGATGAAGGACCATTTGGGGGCGCATCCGCGAAAAATTGACGCAAGGTATACAAAAGGCGTAGCTGTTCAACGTCCGGAAATAGAACCTGAACCGGACGATTCAGACGTATTGGAAACGGAGATAAAAGATGCCAAGTAAGGCAGATGACTTAATAGCCGCGTTGGACATAGGTTCTTCTAAGATTGCCTGTGCAATTGCCCAACCGTTATCCGACAGAACTTATCGCATTGTCGGGATGGGAGTGTGCGGCAGTGTCGGCGTAAGAGAAGGTGTAGTAGTTGAAATCAATCCTTTGGTCGATGCTATTCGACAAACCGTAGAAGAAGCTGAAAAGTCTGCCGATGTGAATATATCCAGGGTGGCCGCGGGCATTTCAGGCACCCATATCATGTCAGACAATGTTCATATGACGGTCGTGACTCGCAGAGGAGAGATTGAACAGTCTGATGTGGATGAAATCTTCAGAAACGTTCAGCAAACTAGTTTGCCGCCGTCAATGCGGTATCTCCAAGTTCTGGCTGAGGAGTATGCTATTGATTTTAAATGGGGATACCATCATCCGGTCGGTATGGACGGAAACCGCTTGGATGCCAAACTGCATGTAATCACGGCTCAGACATCTCCTTGTCAGAACATTGGTAAAGCTATTCGAAGAAGCGGTCTTGAGCTGATCGAAAGCCGTTTGAACTTTAATCCGCTGAGTTCGGCTTCTGCCGTTCTTACGCAAGAAGAAAAGAATCTTGGTGTAATTTTGATCGACCTTGGGGCTGAATTAACTGAGGTTGCGGTTTATTACGGCAATGCTGTTCAGTACACGGCGGTATTCCCGGGAGGCGGAGAGTCTTTGACTAATGAGATTTCTATCAAGACGCAATTGTCTAAAATCGATGCCGAAAATCTCAAAGTTTCTATGGGACATGTCCGTTTTGATCCGCATTGCGACAAAAACGATTCTTATGATTTACCGTCTTACGCAGGGTTTGCGCATGAACATAACCGAGTCTTGACAAGACAAGCCCTCTCGGGAATTATTGATATGAAGCTGCGCGACATTCTTGAGGCGATTTACAACCGTCTGCGCGATAAGAACCTTCGTCACTTGATTTCTTACGGCGTGGTTCTAACCGGCGGCGGTGCACAGCTCAAGGGTATAGAAAGGCTGGTAAGAGAAGTATTCAGCGGATATATGGCCGGGGGATATATCAACGTTCGTATCGGTTATCCGATTATCGAGTATGAAACAAATATTTTTTATTCACCTAATAAATTCTCAACGGAGACACTGCCTGAGAAACTAGCGGGAGTTTCCTCTCCCGAGTATGCAACCTTATTCGGTTACCTGGCCGACGAAACTGCCAGATACTACGGAGGAGGCGGAGCGCCACGAAAGAAGGGCGGCCTTACAACGGTAAAAAATATGTTGAAAAGCTGGTTTACAGGAAACTTTTAGGAAATTCATTTTCCTAATAGAATTAAGAAGTTTTAATGTGGGTAAAGCCGCATAAATTTGGAGTAGCAGATGGCGTTTGAAATGATGGAAAACGGCGAAAGCGGTGCACTGATTAAGGTAATTGGTGTCGGCGGAGCCGGTGGCAATGTAATTAACAATATGATCCGTAAACAGGTCAAAGGCAATGTGGTGTTCATTGCTGCTAATACGGATCGACAGGCCTTATCCCAAAGTGAAGCAGAAATACAAATCCAGCTTGGGCACACTGGCTTAGGCGCCGGCAGTAAACCGGAAGTCGGCCAGCAAGCAGCCAATGAAGCTCGCGAAGAAATTGCCGACGCATTGCGTGGGGCAAACATGGTTTTCATTACAGCCGGGATGGGCGGCGGTACAGGAACCGGAGCAGCTTCAATCGTGGCCGAAGTCGCCCAGGAATTGGGCATTCTTACCGTTGCCGTTGTTACCAAGCCGTTCTCTTTTGAAGGCAACCGCCGCATGAGAAATGCGGAGGCCGGCATCAAAGCTTTGAAGGCTCGAGTTCATTCTTTGATCATTATTCTCAATGACAAGCTCGAAATGGAGCTTGGCGAGGATGCCACGATCGGTGAATGTTTTGCCCGTGCCGACGAAGTTCTGTACAACGCCGTAGCAGGTATTTCCGAAATTATTCAGGCTCCGGGCTTGGTCAATGCAGACTTCGAAGACGTTCGTACAGTGATGAGCGAACGCGGTACCGCCATGATGGGATCTGCAGAAGCTGAGGGCCAAGACAGAGCATTGCAGGCAGCTTCTCAAGCCATCAGCTGCCCTCTGCTTGAAGAATTTGATGTTAAGGGTGCACGCGGTGTATTGGTCAATATTTCGGGCAGCGAGGCCATTAAGATGTCTGAAATCCGTATGGCTATGGAAACTGTGCGCAACTTCGCTGACCCGGACGCCAATATTGTATTCGGCAGTGTGTATGACGATACCCTCGGTGATAAGATTCGCGTTACCGTTATTGCGACAGGCTTGGATCAAGATTCAATCGATCCCAGCTACACCATTCCGACACCTCAACCGACTGCTGCTCCTCAGAGTCAGGCTGCCGGTTTATGGAAGCCTCAGGCCCATACTGATCCGATTCCTCCTGCAGCGATGGGAGTTGACCTCTTTGGTCAGCCGGACAAGCCTGCAAAACCGGCTAGAGAACCCCAGCCGGCAGTTCAAGAACCTCCGGTTAACCCGTTCGAAATCAGAAATCCAACCGGATTTTCTAACCCGTTAAAACAGCAGACTGCAGCCCCCTTCCCCGCTTCTGAACCCAGAGAACCGGTTCAACAGCCGGCACCTGTACAGGTAGAAGAAATTGCTGAAGTCAGAGTCAATGTTATGCCGGAGCCGAAGCAAGTTGTTCAGCCTGTTCAGCAGCCTGCAGCTGCTCCTCAGTCCAATGCACCGAGCTTTGTTTCTCAATTCTCCCAGACTCAGGCTCCTGCTTCTCAGCCGGTTCAGCCGGAACCGCAAGTTCAGAGAGCAGCTGAACCGCGTCCTCCTCAACATCCTCAGCAGGATCAAGGAGCTCATAGCCCTTTTGGGGCGGCTGGAGCATTTTCAAGACCAATCGCACAACCCGATGACAGCTTCCAAGTGCCTCCAGCACGCAAAGACAATACTATTTTCGGCATGATGAACAGCGGTATGGGCTTCAACCAAGGAGGTTTCGCCAGTTTGAATCCTCGCAATGGACAAGGCAGCGGACTATGGTCCAACAATGCTTCTGTTCCTAACACTGCCGAACAGGCCCAGCAGGAAGAAGAAAAGCCGCAGTTCGAACATGAAATTCCGGCCTTTCTTAGAAAGAAGAACTAATCCAAGGAACTTAATTCAGTGATTAGACAGAGAACGATTAAAAAAGCTTTTGAAACTGTCGGTATCGGTTTGCATTCCGGACGCAAAGTTAAATTAGCCTTGCGTCCTGCCCCGGTCGATACCGGGATTGTTTTCCGAAGAATCGACATGAATCCGCCGGTTGCAATTAAAGCCGAACCTGAAAGAGTTAACGATACCCGTATGGCAACGACTCTGGATAAAGGCCAAGCCAAGATTGCAACGATTGAGCATCTGATGAGTGCTTTATCCGGACTTGGCATTGACAACTGCTACGTTGAAGTTGACGGTGCTGAGATTCCAATCATGGACGGTTCCGGTGCATCCTTTGTTTTCTTGATTAAAGCGGCAGGCGTTGAAGAACAAGACGCACCAAGAAAATTTGTTCGCGTTAAAAAGCCAATTGAAATTCACGCTGGTGATAAGTGGGCATCCTTAGAACCGTTTAACGGTTATAAGCTGTCCTTCGCCATTGATTTCGGTCATCCCGCTATTGATGCAACAGCACAGTTTGTCGAAGTTGACTTTGACAACCATACCTATATCAACGATGTCGCCAAAGCCCGTACTTTTGGTTTCGTCAATGATTTGGAGATGCTTCGCTCGTACGGCTTGGCCCAGGGCGGTACATTAGATAACGCCGTTGTGATGGATGATTACCACGTTCTTAACCCGGACGGTCTTCGCTCCAATGACGAATTTGCCAAACATAAGCTCCTTGACGCCATGGGAGACCTGTATGTTTTAGGACATCCTCTCGTTGCTCATTACAAGGCCTTCAAGTCCGGTCATGATTTGAACAATAAGCTTCTCAGGAAACTATTGTCCGAACCGGACAGCTGGGAATTCGTGACTTTTGAAGACAGCTCAAAGGCCCCTCCTGCCTTTACCAATGCACTTGTTATTCCAAATATCTGATCATTTGTTCTTCTGATACTTTTCAAAAGAACTTTAGACGCCAAAAACATAGAGGATGCCTGATGGCATCCTCTGTGTTTTCAAGATTGCTCTAGGCTTAATAGAGGCCGATAAGTTTCCACCAAAGCATACCGCTGGCAAAAACAATCAGAACGTTAATGGTTACCAGTACAAAGTTGATTCCGTAGAACCGAGGTCTTTCGAAGTAGCCCTGGCCGTAATAGATCGGGCCTGGTCCGCCGGCGTATTCCGTGATTCCCCACATAAAGTTCGAGAAGATTGCAAAACAGATTGCAACCATCATCGGAGGAGCTCCTGCGCCGATCGCAACCATAGAGAACGGAACGTACATGGCTGCAACATGGCCGGAGGCTGTGGCAAAGACATAGTGAAGGTAGATGTACAGGAAGCCGAGAAGGACGAACGCGACCATCCAGTCCATGCCTGTGAGCATGGAAGCAAATCCTGCACTCATCCATTTAATGAACCCTAAAGAGGTGAGGCCGGTAGCTAAGGAAATAATGATGCCGAACCAAACTACGGTATCCCAAGCTGCCTTATCATTCAAGACGTCTTTCCAATTAACTGCGCCGGTTGCAAACAAGAAAGCAGCAAGAGCGATAGCGATGGCATTGGCGTTATAACCGGTCCACATTGTGGTCCCCCAGCCTAATAACGCGATGATAAAACCGAGAGCTACTTTCTTTTCTTGCGAGGACATCGGACCCATTGCAAGAAGTTGTTCTTTTCCCATGACTTTGGCTTCGGGAGTTTTCTTCAAGCCGGGGTTGAGAATCTTGTAAGAAAGAAGAGGCATCAGGAAGAAACAAATCATGGATGGGACAACCGCAGCCCAGAACCAGCCAATCCAAGAGAGCTCAAGGCCCAGACCTTCTTTAGCAAGTGTCGCGCACAATGGATTTGCAGCCATACCGGTCATGAACATAGCGCCGGTGATCGGTGTGAACTGAAAGCAGGTCATGGTTAAGAACTCGCCAAGCCGTTTCTGCTTTGGACCCGGTTCACTGTCGAGCACTTGGTTGATAGACTTTGAAATCGGCAGAATGATGCCGCCGGAACGAGCTGTCACGCTCGGCATAGCAGGTGCTAAGAACAAATCTGCTAGGCCTAGAGAGTACGCGATGCCAAGTGAAGAACCGCCGAATAAAGAAAGTGTCTTGTAAGCAATGCGCCGGCCGAGTCCGGACTGGACAAAGCCTAGAGACAGAACATAAGCGGCAAAAATCATCCATACTGTGCCGGAGGCAAAACCGGATAAAGCCGCTTTAAAGGTCAGCGTATTTGTAAAAATACAGACCGCCAAAGAAATGAACATAATGGCGCCTGACGGAAGCGGAGCGCAAAGAATACCGACAATGGTTGCAACGAAGATGGCAAACATGTGCCAAGCTTCAGGCTTTAGGCCTTCCGGCACCGGATATAGCCATATGAGTAAACACACGAGGACAGGAACAACTGCCTGCCACAGCTTGATTGAACGTTGAGGCATACAAATACCTTTGAATTGAGGTTCGGCTGCTGGTAAAGCAGCCGGATGAAAAGAAATTATTTGGAATACTTGGCAAGAACTCGATCGACGAATTCAGGAGCCAATCCGATGTAGGAGTGAGGATTGAGCATGTGATCAATTTCCTCTTCCGTAAACTCTTCCTTGACTGCCGGAGTATTCATCAGCACATCTTTGAATGGAATTTCTTTTTCGTAAGCTTCCATGGCACCTTTGTAGATGATTTCATGTGCCGTCATTCGGCCAAGACGTGGAGCCATATGCATCATGACGCATTCACTCATCATGAGGCCTTTTTGTTTGAAAAGATTTCGTTCCATGTGCTTCTCATAAACAATCAAGTTTTTGAGAATGTTCTTGGATTTTTCGAGGGCTGCAGCCATCATGTGGCAAGCGCGCGGAATGGCTTCCCATTCAGAAAGGAAGCATCCCCAGTCTCTTTCGTTTTCGCTAATCATCGATTCAACGATGGATGGTGCAATAGAACGGACGTTGCGAAGAAGAGCTAAAACGTTTTCAAGAACGGCAGGGTTGCGCTTGTGGGGCATCGTGGAAGAACCGACTTTGCCCATGAAGAAAGGCTCTTCAAGTTCAAGAATTTCTGTTCTCTGGAGAGTCAGAATCTCATGGATGATGCGGCCGAGGGTTCCGGCACAAAGAGCTAAAACGGAAACAAACTCTGCCTGATTATCACGAGCAACGTGCCATGCAATTGTGGGAACATTGAGACCGAGAATTTCCATCATTCTCTTCTGCACGGCAAGCCCGTGTTCGGGCTGGGAAGCTAAAGTTCCAACCGCGCCGGCCATTTCACCGACAAAAACTCGCTCTTTGATCTGTTCTAAGCGTTCGATGTCACGACCGAGCTCATCGGCCCAGATAGCGGCCTTGTAGCCGAAAGTAATCGGGAGAGCGTGTACAACGTGGGTTCTCCCGGACATAACGGTGTTGCGGTGCTTTTTGGCAAGGTCCAAACAATATTCTTGGCAAAGCTTTATATCACGAAGGATGATTTCATAGGCATCTCTTTCAAGAAGAACAATACCTGTATCAACAATGTCCTGGCTGGTGGCACCCCAGTGAACGAACTCGCCTGCATTGTCAGGAAGGACCTTCTTGAAGGCTTTCAGCAAAGGAACAATGGTGATGGAACTTTTGTAGAACTCTCCGATTGAAGGAATATCCAGAAGTTCAGCTTTGGCATATTTCTGAATGGTGTCAGCTTTGTCTTTTGGAATAATTCCGAGTTCGCCTTGAGCTTTAGCAAGAGCGGCTTCGGTGTCAAGCCATTTTTGGACCCACGCTTCGTCACTCAGAGTTTTTCTCATTTCGTCGGTGCTGAACATGCATCCGTGGATTTGGCTGTCGATAGCGGTTGAAGGCACTTTAATCTCCTTAAGAAACTTAACAATGAATAGGTTGTTGTCATTGTGCTGGAGAGAAGATATGTACGTACAAAAGAATGAATTTGTTTTGATGCCGATCAAACTTTTTCGGGGTTAGGGTTTATATTCTTTTTAAAAATTAAATAGTTGTGATATGTTGGCAAACAAATAAGACATATTATGTAGGCAACAAATAGAAGAAGCCTTATTCCCAGTGAGTTCACAAGAAAATGAATTTGGTTTTGTGTCTATTTCATCCCAACAAAAGAGGAAGCATGAGAAAAAAGTTGTGGCAGGAAGTCTCGGAAAAGCTCGTTGCGAAGATTACAAGCGGCGATTGGCCCGTAGGCTCACTTATCCCGGGAGAAATTGAACTGGCCGAGCAGCTCTCCGTCAGTCGAGATACGGTTAGAAAGGCGCTGGATGCCATGGTGAAGGCAGAGTTTGTTGAAAGACGTCCTCATATTGGAACGCGTGTTAAAAGCAAAGTCCAGAACGGCAAATTTCTCCATGAACTCTCTGACATCCGTGCCATTGACTACTACGGCAATCAATTCCCGCGGCTTATAGAGGCGACGGAGGATGTGCTCGTAACAAAAGAGCTCTCCGAACAGCTCTGTTTGACTGAAAATGAGCCGTGGGTCAGATTTAAAAATATTCGCGTTGCTGATAAAAACTTAAATGAGCCGGTGGTTGTAACTTATGTCTACGTCAGAAAAAGCATAGCCTACGTGGCTGAGGAAGCGAGAAGACATCCGAGAGAACTGATCGTGTCTTTGATCGAAGGACTTCTCGACATTGAATGTGCTGAAGTAAGACAAACTTTTTCGGCCGTGCATATGAGCCCGGATGTGGCTGAACACTTCAATTCGAAACCGGGAGAACCGGCTTTGAAAATTGTTCGATGCTATTTGGACCGCGAAGGAAATACAATAACGGCCTCAGAATCTTTTCATCCCGCAGAGCGTTTTGCTTTTACTGTTGTCAATCGCAAAAAGCATTCCTTTGGATTTTTGTCTTGATTTTTAAGAATCAGAAGCCAAGGCGGTGACTTTCACTGCTGAGGCTGGACAACTTTGCCTACGACTTTTAACGTTGTAATTCCGTTTAGTATTAAAGCGTTTTCTACCTCCGGCTTAATTGACGCAAATTTCGCGAGATAAGCAGGGTGAGGAAAAAGAAGATTTAAAACGAGAACGTTTTCATAAGCGAAGTTCGGATCCTCGTTTGGGTCGATATCGTACGGGTTATTATCTTTTTTTCTAACCGTCTCCCGAGTCAAAAAACACTGTGCTCCGGTGATCTCCATACCCAAATTCATTCGTTTGCAAATAGGGTTGATAATGCGCGCGATTCTGTCGGCTAATTCAGCATTCATGACCGCAACTCCAATAGGAGTTCTCTTCAATCTGTCATAGGCAGAAATTTTTCTTTTTGCAAATGGAATCATTGCGTTACGGAAATAGTTAGAAAAGATTTTTTCAACACGTTTTATCAATAATAGTTAAATTCACATTTACCGACAAGAAGTACCAAGATAGAGTGTAAAATCACCAAGTTTATATGTGAGAAATCGGGTGTCAGGGTTCTATATTGACGCCCTCAATTAAAAGAGAATACTGAATGGCTAGTTTTCTGACGAAGATTTTTGGAAGTCGCAACGACAGACTTATCAAACAATATCGCCGTAAAGTTGAAGAAATTAACAAGCTCGAACCTTCAATTAAGGCTCTGAGTGACGAAGAATTAAAGGCCAAGACCGTTGAGTTCAGAAAGAGACTCGCTGACGGTGAAACCTTAGACAAGCTTTTGCCTGAAGCCTTTGCTGTAGTAAGAGAGGCCAGCTGGCGCGTTCTGGGAATGAGACATTTTGACGTACAGCTCATCGGCGGTATGGTTTTGAATGACGGCAAAATTGCTGAAATGAGAACCGGCGAAGGTAAGACTCTGACCGCCACTCTAGCCGTCTATTTGAATGCTTTGCCCGGCAAAGGCGCACACGTCGTTACAGTTAACGACTATTTGGCAAAGCGTGACGCTGAATGGATGGGCAAGGTTTATAACTTCTTGGGCATGTCGGTCGGTACCATTCTCTCTAACCAGCCGAATGCAGAAAAACAGGCCGCTTATCAAGCAGATATTACTTACGGAACCAATAATGAATATGGTTTCGATTATCTGCGCGACAACATGGAATATGACGTCAACGCCAGACGCCAAAGAGGTCTCTTCTTTGCAATCGTCGACGAAGTGGACTCCATCTTGATCGACGAGGCAAGAACACCCTTGATTATTTCCGGTCCTGCCGAAGGCAAGACAGACGTTTATGTCCAGATCGATAAGATTCCGGATCAGCTGACTCGACAGAAAGAAGAAAAAGGCGAGGGCGATTATTGGGTGGATGAGAAGGCTCATACCGTTCAGTTGTCTGAAGCCGGTCACGAAAAAGTTGAAGCAATTATGAGCAGAATGGGCCTTCTTCCTGAAGGACAAAGCTTGTATTCTCCTCAGAACATCATGCTTCTCCACTATCTCAATGCAGCATTGAGAGCTCATACAATCTTTATCAAGGATCAGCACTACGTTGTTCAGAACGGTGAAGTCATTATTGTTGACGAATTTACCGGCCGTTTGATGCAGGGCAGAAGATGGTCCGACGGTCTTCACCAGGCGGTTGAAGCTAAGGAAGGCGTGAAGATCCAGCAGGAAAACCAAACTTTTGCCTCCATTACTTTCCAGAACTACTTCCGTATGTACGAAAAGCTCTCCGGCATGACCGGTACTGCTGATACGGAAGCATACGAATTCCAGGAAATTTACGGCTTGGAAACTGTTGTTATTCCGACTCACCGCCAGATGATTCGTGATGACCAACAGGATAAGGTTTACAGAACTGCAGCTGAGAAATATAAAGCTATTCTCGATGACGTCAAAGACTGCTACAAACGCGGACAGCCGGTTCTTGTAGGTACTACATCCATTGAGAATTCCGAGCTCATCAGCCACATGCTTGACAAAGAGGGCATTCCGCACAATGTTCTGAATGCTAAGCAGCATGAAAAAGAAGCTCAGATCGTGTTGGAAGCCGGTCGTCCCGGCATGGTCACTATTGCTACTAATATGGCTGGCCGCGGTACCGATATCGTGCTTGGCGGCGGTATCAGCAAAGCTGTTTCCGAAGTAGAAAACAACCCGAATCTCACTGCTGACGAAAAGAAAGCTCAGATTGATGCCATCAAGAATCAATGGCAGTTGGATCATGAGAAAGTAGTTGCCCTGGGCGGTTTGAGAATTATTGGTTCCGAGCGTCACGAATCAAGACGTATTGATAACCAGCTCAGAGGCCGTTCCGGCCGTCAAGGCGACCCGGGAAGCTCCAGATTCTATCTTTCTATGGAAGATCCTCTCTTGAGAATCTTCGCCGGTGAAAAGATGCAGGCTTTGATGAACAAGCTTCGTCTCCCTGAAGGCGAAGCTATTGAAGCCGGTATTGTTTCTCGTTCTATCGAAAGCGCCCAGCGTAAGGTTGAATCCAGAAACTTCGATATTCGTAAGCAGCTTCTTGAATACGATGACGTTGCCAATGATCAGCGCCGCGAAATCTATGTTTTGAGAAATGAAATTCTTGAAAACAAAGATGTATCCGGCCCGGTTAAAGAACTCAGGGACGGCTTCTTCACTTCTTTGTTCCGCAGCTATGTCCCGGAAGACACAGTTGAAGAGCAATGGGATCTCGACGGTCTTGAAAAAGTGCTTAAAGAAGAATGGAACCTTGATCTTCCGCTGAAAGCTACTCTTGAAAAATCTGAAAGTTCCGACGATCAAGAACTTTTGGATATGGTTATTAAGGCTTCCAATGAGGTCTATGACGGTAAAGTTGCTTTGGTTGGCAAAGAGGCTTGGCAAGAATTCGAAAGAAACGTTCTTCTTCAGTTCTTGGATCAGCATTGGAGAGAACATCTCAGCCAGCTCGATATGCTTCGTCAAGGCATTCATTTGCGCGGCTACGCTCAGAAGCAGCCTAAGCAGGAATACAAGCGCGAAGCTTTCGAATTGTTCAGTGCGCTTCTCCAGACTGTCGGTGAGGACGTCACAAGAGTTCTGATGAACGTTCAGATCCGCCAGCCGACTCCTGAAGAACAGGCCCAGCAGCAGGCTATGCAGGCTCAGGAAGCTCATGTTGATGAGTCCGAAGGTCAGCTGAAAGGACCGATGTTCGAACAAGAAGCTGATGAAGCAGAGAAATTTGCTCATGTAGGCAGAAATGATCCTTGTCCGTGCGGAAGCGGCAAGAAGTTCAAAGACTGCCACGGAAAACTGAAATAATGGTTTTTCTTTAAGAAGCCGGCCTTATGGTCGGTTTTCTTTTTATACAATAAAAAGATCACTTTAAAAAGGAAAAAACATGGCAGTCAATCTTAAGGCTCCCGTCGCTGAAGACATTCTCCCGGTCTCCGGGGTTGTTCTAGGAACCGCTGAAGCTGGCATCAAGAAAGTCGGCAGAAAAGATTTAATGTTGATGGAACTAGCTCCCGGATCAAAGGTGGCTGGGGTCTTTACAAAGAACCGATTTGCAGCAGCTCCGGTACAGATTTGCAGAGAGCACTTGCTTGAGACTAATGACATCCAAGCAATTGTAGTTAACACAGGATGCGCTAATGCCGGTACCGGGTTGACCGGTTTGCACGATGCAGAAGAAACCTGCCAGGCCGTGGCTGATATCTTTAACACGCTTCCGATTAAGGTTCTTCCTTTCTCAACAGGCGTGATTATGGAACCGCTGCCCATGACAAAACTTTTGGCAGGCATCCCTAAAGCAGCTCAGAATATGGGCAGAAACAATTGGATTGATGCTGCCAGAGCAATCATGACAACGGATACGGTGCCAAAGGCTGCTTCCAAGAGAGTTGAGCTGGATGGGGTTGACATTACCGTTACCGGCATCAGCAAAGGTTCAGGAATGATTGAACCGAACATGGCAACGATGCTAGGCTTTATCGCCACAGATATCGGAATGTCTGCTGAGCTCGTTCAAGATACAGTTCGTGCCGTTGCAGATGCTTCATTCAACCGCATCACAGTGGACGGCGATACTTCAACGAATGACTCTTTTATTCTTATCGCGACCGGACGCGCGGATTGCCCTCCGATTGAAAGCGATGAAGATCCTAGATATAACGATCTTCTTGATTCTTTAATTGAAGTGGCTCAGAAATTGTCTCAGTCCATGATTAGAGACGGAGAGGGTGCTACAAAATTCATTACGATTACTGTAGACGGTGCGAAGAACGAAGCAGAAGCTCTTAAAGTGGCTTACGCTATTGCTCATTCTCCTTTAGTCAAAACTGCCTTCTTTGCTTCCGATCCTAACCTCGGAAGAATTTTGGCTGCAGTCGGAAACTCTCGTATCGATGACTTGGATGCCAATAAGATTTCTTTATGGCTTGATGACGTCCTTGTTGCAAAGAATGGAGGCCGTTATGCCTCTTATCGAGAAGAAGATGGTCAAGCCGTTATGAATAAGCCGGAAATCTTCGTTACCGTCAACCTCGGAAGAGGAGAAGCCAGCGAAACCGTATGGACAACTGATCTTTCTCACGATTATGTTTCCATTAATGCAGATTACCGCAGCTAATTGTCTATGAGCCAAAGAAAAGAGTTTTATGAAAGGTTTGGTCATTTCATTGAAAAGATCGAACCTCTTCTGCCTCCCTCTCCTGATGAGATTGACTGGTCTAAACCTGCCTTTCGATGGAGACAGAAAAGCTATTTCGGCGTGGAGTTAGGAACTCTGGACCCCATTGCGGAAGTAGCCTTCGTCGATCCAAAAAACATTCAGAATGTCGAAAGGCAGAAGGAGATTCTTTTATCGAATACCGAGCAGTTCGTGAAGGGACTGCCTGCAAACAATGTATTGCTGACGGGTGCAAGAGGAACCGGAAAATCTTCATTGATTCGTTCTTGTTTGTCTAGGTTCTATCCTGAGGGTTTGCGTCTGATCGAAGTCGATAAATCTGATCTGAAGTATCTCGGAGAAATAACCGCTTTGGTTCGGACTCGTCCGGAGAAGTTCATTATTTTCTGTGATGACTTGTCCTTTGAGCCCGGAGAAGCGGCTTATAAGGCTTTAAAAGCGATTCTTGACGGTTCTATCTCGGCCTCGAGCGAGAACATGATTATTTATGCAACTTCCAACAGGCGTCATTTAATGCCTGAGAAGATGCAGGACAATTTGGACTGCGGCATGGATGAAACCGGATTAATTCATCCTGCGGAAACGGTAGAAGAGCAAATGTCCTTGTCCGAAAGATTTGGACTTTGGCTCAGTTTCTATCCTTTCAATCAGGAGGAATACCTGAGGATTGCAGAAGGTTGGACAAGACACTTTAACGGGCCAATCAATGAAGAATGGAAGGTAGAAGCTTTGCAGTTTGCCTTGCAAAGAGGTTCTCGTTCCGGTCGAGTCGCTTATCAGTTCGCAAGAGATTGGACCGGCAGAAATAAGCTCAAGAATGACAAATAAGAAGTTTACGGAAGTTGTAGTCGCGGCACTGATCAACAAGGAAGGAGAAATTCTTCTTTCCAGCCGTCCGGAACCAAAGGTCTATGCAGGTTATTGGGAACTTCCCGGCGGTAAAGTTGAAAAAGGAGAGAGTCTGGTGCAGGCCCTCTCCCGCGAACTCGAAGAAGAGTTAGGCATCATTCCCAAAGATTTTAAAGAAGTGGATTGCGAAGAATTTTCCTATCCTCACGCGGATGTGCGCCTGCATTTTTTCAGATGTACTGACTGGGAAGGCAGTATCACTTGTAAAGAGGGACAGGAGTACGGGTTCTTTTCTGAGAGTAATCTTCCTGATCCTATTCTGCCGGCAACAGTGCCGTTACTGCCTTCTTTGATTAATGCTCGATAGATTTTTTGGTATGGATTTTTCCTTTTGCCAAAGAATCTTTTGAGATATCCAGATCGTCGTCGCCTTCAATGGGACGTCCGTGAATTACGTAATCCTCATTAGCCCATGCGCCTAAATCAATAATTTTGCATCTCTCACAGCAAAACGGGCGCCATGGGTTTTTATCTGAATACTCAGTCATCTTTCCGCATTGCGGACATTTAACTTGGATAGCCATTTTTCTTTAAATGTTGCAGATTCCCAATTTAAAAGGAATATCTTGAGAAATTGCGCCCGTGACGGCGGGTTTATCAAAAGATACCGGTATAAAGCGTACAGAAAGCATATACCGGTTGGCAGAGACTTTCGGAACAACCTCGTATTTTGGGTCTACGTAAATCTGTAAAAGTGTGAAGGTTTTACCCTGAAGATCTTTCTGATATCCGCCTTTTGCAGCAATGGCTTCGGTGACTTCAGCACTTCCTCTAAGAAGCTTAAGAATCAGGTCGATACCTTGGTGATAAGGTTTTAAGGGAGCTATCCAACCCTGAAGGTCTGCTTTTCTTCTTTCTGCCGGTAAATTAAGCCAATGGTGGTAGATAGGGAGATCAAACTCACAGGTGCCGGCGGGAATGGAAGAGCGCTGAGCGAGAAGCTTAAGAAATTCGTTTAAGGTCGCCAAATGAGAGATTCGGATTCCAACACTAGTAAGAGCGGTGCGGCAAGCTTGAATCTCATTGAGAGTGTTCTTAAGAGAAGACTGATCGACATTTGGACTGGAGGCAAGAGGAGACAGATAGACTCTAAACCTTTCTAGTTCCTGCAAAATATCATTTTTTTGATCTCCGCGGTTTGTTACTTCTTGGATTTCAAAATATTTTCGTATTGCAGCTTGATGATCTTGCGGAAACTCCTGTTCGGCAAACCATTCCAATTGTTTAAAGAGATAAGAAAGTCTCAGAAAAGTACGAGTCTTTTCTGTAGACGGAAACTCATATCTCAAAAGATCATTACTCATGTGTTCTGTGACCCTATTCACCACTTAATAATTTAGCATACCGCCAAGACTAAATATTAAAAATCAAGTCGCCGAGCATACAAATAAAGGGAATTTTTAAAAGTTTGCATTCTAAATAACAAAAGCCAAATAGAAGTACGGATAGTCTTATTTAGGCCGATTTTGGGCAGAGTCCCGATAGCTTTAAATAAATTTGGTGTAAGTGCAGAATCTCTTTTTTGAGGTAGTCTCTTTCACTGTAATTGAAAAGCACATCGTCTGCGAAAGATAGTTTGTCCCGAACCGAAGACTGACTATCGATAATTTTTTTTATTTCTGCAGGCTCAAGTCCGCTCCTATGCTTTACTCTGCGAATTTGTTCTTCTTCCGGACAGTCCACCAAAAGAATTCTGTCGCAAAGCCGAATCCAACTTGAATCTTTATTCATCAAAGGGACAGCGAGAATGGAGTAGGGGCCGTCTAAATTTTGAATTTGACGTTTAACCTCTTCACGGATAAGAGGATGCAGAATGCTTTCGAGTTTCTTTCTTTCATCGGAAGAGTTAAAGACCTTTTCTCTCATAAACTTTCTATCCATGCTTCCGTCAAGAGCAATAGATTTCGGGCCGAAGTTTTCTAAGATCAAAGAAATTGCACTTCCGCCCGCAGCTGTTAAATTCTGAGAAATAACATCGGTGTCAATAATTTTTATGCCAAGCTCGGCAAAAAGATCGGAGACCGTTGTTTTGCCGGAGCCGATTCCGCCAGTTAGTCCGATTAACAAAGCTGCACCTTAGATGTTTAGAGAGTTGACTAATTGTAGTCGAGAGGAAAACGAGATGGACCAGCAACGAGTTCTCGTAGTACCGGCACTCGCTCCAGAGAACGGATAAAAGCGGCGTATAGCTCTCGCAATCCCGATAAGGAAAATCAGCATTTGCATTCTTCAATACAAGGAATTTCTGAGAAAATATCAATATCCTCAACCTAAATCAAAAAAACAAATATGCTCTACTGCCTTTACTACAGCCCGTGCGGAAGCACTCAAGAGTATGCCGCCAAGGTTGCTGAGACCTTCGGTCCGAATCCTATTTACGTCGATCTAACACGTTCTGATGGTCCTCTCGACTTTCAGAGAGAAGACATTGTTATTTTTGCTGCGCCGGTTTATGGTGGACGGCTTCCGGTTCCTTTGGCAGAAAAATTGCAGCGCATGCGCGGAGATCTATCACTCGCGATCACTATGGTTGTGTATGGAAATCGAGCTTATGACGATGCTTTATTAGAACTGAATACCATTCTTGTTGGCGAAGGTTTTGAGGTGTTCGCCAGTGCCGCGTTTGTGGCCCGACATGTTTTCCATCCGGAGGTTGCCGCTGACAGACCGGATAAACAAGACTTCCAGGAAGCAGAGGCGTTTGCTAACCGCGCAAAATATAAATACGATGAGATGGATTACTCAGAGCCAAAAGTACCCGGCTCTCAGCCATATCGAGAATTTACCGGAATGCCGGTGGCACCGATAGCTGATCCGGTCTCTTGTTTTAAATGTGGGACTTGTGCGACCAACTGTCCCGTCGGCGCTATTTCAAAAGAGGATCCGACTCAGACTGATGCTCTGAAATGTATTGATTGCATGCGCTGTGTGCAGAACT
Source organism: uncultured Turicimonas sp. (assembly GCF_902477955.1). Taxonomy (NCBI): domain Bacteria; kingdom Pseudomonadati; phylum Pseudomonadota; class Betaproteobacteria; order Burkholderiales; family Sutterellaceae; genus Turicimonas; species uncultured Turicimonas sp. The sequence continues at coordinate 77,011 of NZ_CABSJB010000006.1, forward strand.
GTCCTAGTCAAGGAAGGGCACTTCCGCAAAAAGTGCAGGAAATGCTTTTGACAAAACTTTCTCCGTTGGTCGGAGTGAGAAAGGCTAATGAGTTTTTCTATTAATTAACCAAACAAAAGGCCGGCGGTCATTCGACTCGTCGGCCATTATTCCTAATTCAGAACCGTTGAATTAGAAGTTCTTTTCCTGCAACTGGAAGTAGGCTTGCGGGTGGCTGCAAACCGGGCAAACTTCTGGAGCTCTTGGGCCCATTACCAAGTTGCCGCATTCTCTGCATTGCCACATAACGATTTCGCTTCTTTCGAATACTTTCTGCATTTCGATGTTGTCGAGAAGCTTCAAGAAACGTTCTTCGTGGTGTTTTTCGATGGCGCCAACGCCGCGGAACTTAGCTGCTAATTCAGGGAATCCTTCCTCTTCAGCTTCTTTGGCGAATGTGTCATACATGTCGGTCCATTCGTAGTGTTCTCCGCCGGCAGCTGCCTTCAGGTTTTCAGCTGTGTTGCCTATACCTTGCAATTCTTTGAACCAAATCTTAGCGTGGGCTTTTTCGTTGGAAGCGGTTTCTTCAAAAATGGCAGCGATTTGTTGGAATCCTTCCTTCTTAGCTACTCCTGCAAAGTAGTCGTATTTGTTGCGGGCTTGGGATTCGCCGGCAAATGCTGTCCAAAGATTCTTTTCAGTTTTTGTCCCTTTTAAAGACTTAGTCATGAGTTCTCCTTAGTTTGAAAGAAGTAGTTAACGGTTGGCTCATTCTACACGCTCGGCACCAAATCGTTAATACGCAAATTAGCGTATAGAAGTAATCAATTAGGAAAGTAGTTTTTGACAATTTCCGGTTTGGTTTTCTGAGAGATGTTCGTAAGAAGTTTTTTTAGGAAACAAACCATAAATTCTGAATTGTCATCGCTAATTGTTTTAGAACTTTGCATGGATCCTACCAGGCTCTTGAAACGATTGAATTCCTGTGTTGACCATTTAGGAGGAGTTTTGTTTTTTTTCGCTACAGGTTTGGCCTTTGCCAGCAATGCCAAAGCAGCAGTACGAGAATAAGGTGAATATTTAATCAAGCGTTCAATTAGAAGCGGGATTGCGCTTCCATGTTGAGCCGGATTGGTTCTGTTTTTGCAGTTGTTCAGTGCGAATGGAAGATGAGTAGAAAAACGAAAAAAAAGATCCGGAGCAGTTTTGCTATAGCCTGTAGAGAGAGACCTGAGTTTGGCAAAGCAGTCTTCCGGAGAGACGTGAGACTGGTATGTGACTTGCGTAAGGACATTCTCAACGTGATCACCATTTCCGGCTTCAACCCACGACTTCCTTTCAATTTCTTCTTTTTGTGTCCTAGGCAGATCTTCGTCCTTGAATTTTTCGCAGTGAAGTAAGAACCAATACTCAATGCACGGATTAGACCAAGCTAGAAAGATTCCATTGGAATTAATTTTGGGCATTTCGGTCAGGCTTTTATATCCGGGATGTCCGTCTTTGTCGAAGACAAACCAGAGTTCCTGGTTGAAGTCAGGCTTGAATTGCTTTTGCCAAAGGAAATTATTCGTAGCTGGTATAAATTGAACTTTTGGATCGCCACCGTTGTAAGAGGAGATGGCAACATTATTGGTAAGACCGAGGATTTTGATAATTTCCGACAGATAAATCAGCTCCGTTTTACCTTCGCAGAGAATAGTGAGAAACGGAATTTTCTTTTGTTTGGATTTCCATTCTCGAAAAATCTGTTGTCGAATTTTTTCATCCTCGATTTTCCAATCGAATTGGTATTGTTCTTCAGGATTTTCTTTTGACGGACAAAAAGAAATTTTGCATAGAAGAGGCGAGCCAGACTTTGCACTCGAGTACACGTTATATGAGTTGTTGTTATTTTTCTTGAATCGCATAGGAGGTCCTTTTTCTATATTTTTCTCGCCCCCTGCGACAAATAATGACAAGTAAAGGTTGAGCTTCAATAAGTATATTCCCTTATATGATGAGAAAATACACATAGTAAGAATAATAAATCCCTCACTTAATATTTTTAATTAACTTTGTATGCCATGTTTTTCTATGAATATAAAAAGAAAAGCAGAATAAATAAGTCGATTCCAAGAATTATTTGAAGAAATATTGAACGTTTTATTGTTTAAAAATTCATCTCGATCTTCGAGCCCTCAAATTAGACTGAAGGAAACAAATTTGAGGTACCTTATGACAAATTCTCGAATTCCTTGGGGACCGGATACGCTAAGCCCAACCAGTGAAGAGGCAGCTACTGAGACTTGGCAGTATTGGCAAAACAGAATAAACCGAGCCTCTCTAGTGATGTTAAGCGAACAGAAAATTCTTTCTAGAGAGCAAACGAAGAAGATTGCAGAGGCACAGCGAGAAGCTGAGAAAGAGTTAAATGCGCCGGGGGCATCTCCAATTTTCGATATCATGCCTCTCGAAAAACTTCTAATCAAACATTGCGGACAAGAAGCAACTCTCATTCATACCGGAAGAAGTCGCCAGGATATTTTCGCCACACTCAACCAAGCTCGTTTAAGAAGAGCAGTTATCGATACTTTTGACGAACTGAACAAATTAAGAAAGCAGCTGTTGGCGATAGCAGAGTGCAATGTAGAAACATGGATGCCGGCTTATACCAATGGTGTCCAGGCAATGCCCATAACTCTAGGATTCTATCTCTGGGCATTTTTGGAATCGTTCGAAAGAGATGCAGCTAGACTTAAAGAGGCCTGGGTGCGTGTAAATCAGTGCGCGCTGGGAAGCGGCGTCCTGGCTTGTTCAGCGTGGCCTCTTTCAAGAGAAAGATTGGCCGAGTTACTTGGATTTGATGCACCTATTATCAATGGATTGGATAGCTCTCAAGTAAGCCTTTTCGACATTCCATTGGAGGCGGCTTCAATTGCATCCAATATCGCCGTAAGAATAACGGTACTAATACAAGATTTGGCTCAGCAGTATTCTCAGACCAGGCCCTGGATTATGTTGGACGATTCGGATGCTTACGGATCATCGGCAATGCCTCAAAAAAGAAATCCCGGAATATTGAACAAGACTCGGGCCCGAGCCTCGGACGTAATTGGCGCCACCACCACAGCTTTTTTTAGAGCGCACAACCTTAATCTCGGGATGTATGACAACAAGGAAAGTGTGCTTGAAGACAATGCCAAGGTGTTTTCTTTGACTGTATCCATGCTGGCTCTCACTACGCAGGCTTTTTCTATGCTGCGCGTCAATAAAGAACGTGCCTTAGAAGAACTGGAAAATGACTGGACATGCACAATGGCATTGGCTGAGGCCCTTCAAATGCACTACAAGGTGCCTTTCAGGGTTGGACATAACTTCGCTAGCGATGTGGTGTCAAAAGGGCGCAAAAACGGTTGGCTTCCCAACAATATTCCTTTCGAAACGGTTCAAAAAAGTTATGAAGAAATAACAGAGAAATTGGAGGGGAAAGCCCTGAGGCTGCCACTTTCCGAGCAGGAATTCAGAGGTTATCTCGCGCCTGAAAATGTTGTGAGGTCCCGCATCGGAACCGGAGCTCCTTCACCTTTAAGTACTTCTAAAAACTTAATTTCAATTGCCAAACAACTCGAGCAGGATGAGCTTTGGCTAAATAAGAAAAAGCAAGACCTCTCAGAAGCTGCAATCAATTTAGATACAGCGTTTGCAAAGTTATAAACCTAATAAATCTCAGGAGACACATATGATCTGGATTGGATTAGCAATAGTTATCGTTACTTTTTGGCTCATATATAAAAATTATGAAGCTCGTCTTGTTTTGTGCTTATCAGGCATTGTGATGGCTTTGATAGGACAATACGTTTGCGGATCAAATGTCACATTAAGTGCTGCTGTTGATGCTTTTATCAAACAGCTGGTAAATGGCGGCTTAGTGCCGACCATCGTAACAGTGATGGGCTTCGGATATGTCATGACATTCACAAAGTGCTCAGATCACTTGGTCAACTCTCTGGTTAAGCCTTTGAAATACGTACCAGCGATTGTTATTCCAGGTGCAGTATTAATTACGTGGGTGCTGAATATCGTCCTTCCTTCTGCTGCCGGAATTGCTGCGGCTGTCGGTGTACTGCTGGTGCCGGCTCTGATCGCCTTAAAAGTTAGACCTGTAATGGCAGCATCTGCAGTGTTCGCAGGAACCTGGGGTTCGGTCGTTAGCCCGGGCTTGATGTTTAATCCTCAGATTGCCGACATAGCATTCAAAGCAAAGGAGATTGGTGCTCCTGATGCGATGATCGTCATCATGCAAGAGTTTTTGCCTTGCGCAATTGGTGCGCTAGTCGTCGCTGCCGTGCTTGCTCTCATTTGCATGTTCTTGAAGGAAGGCGTGGGCTCAACTCAATTATCTACCGCCGGAGACGCTTTGGAAGGAGGGTTGGCAGAAGAGACCGAAAAGGATTTCAAGGTAAATCCTATCTACGCCGTCGTTCCTGTCGTTCCTCTTATTCTTCTTGTTTTGGCTTCAAAGCAAGTAGGAGTCTTACCCACAAAAGCATTTTCTGTTCCGGTTTGCATGCTTATTGGTACAGCGATCGGTTTGATTGTTGCCATTATCAACAAACAAAAAATAGGCGACTGTTCCAAACGTTTCTGCCGAGGCGCCGGTGACGGATTCTGTGACGTTGTCATCCTTATTGCTGCAGCTGCATTATTCGCTGCCGGTATGAAATCAATTGGTCTTACCGGAGCGCTGGTTGACTCCATGAAGGGTTCTCAGTCAGTTGCTATGTTCGCTGCTGCGGCTGGCCCATTTGTCATGGCCGCAATTTCCGGTTCCGGAAATGCCGCCGCTCTGGCTTTCAACGAAGCAATTACTCCTCATGCTGCAGATTTCGGCTTAACCATTGTGCAGTTGGGTGCGGTTGCCCAAATTGCAGCAGGTCTCGGCCGTACAATGTCTCCAGTGGCAGGCGGCGTAATTATTCTTGCAGGATTGGCTGGCGTTAATCCAATGGAAATTGCTAAACGAACAGCAATTCCCGTTATCGCAGCCTTAGTGGTTACAACTTTCTGTATGTTCGTTTTCTAAATTATTTCCTTTTGAAAGCCTGAGCTGTTACCTGAAGAGCTCAGGCTTTCTAGTAAACAATGAAAGGAAATTTTTCTTGGACGAGCCTCTTCTGCTCTCCCTCTATTTCTCTTCTTCTCATCACATACCAATCGATAAAGGTTTGAACTCTTTTAAGTTTATGAGCTTCTAAGGTGGTGCCAATGTAATTATCAAGATTGGGAATATGCCAGCCGTTGAGAATTGGGACCAATTTCCCGGCGAGGATTTCTTGGTAGCAGTGATGCAGAGGCATATCCAGCACTATTCCGCAGCCTTCAAGCGCAGCCGTTTTGGCTAACAAAATATTGTTGAACCGAATTTCGGATTTCCAATGGATCGTTTCTTGGAGGGATCCTTTTACCAAGACGGGAGAGAGAGGTCGGACTTTACCGTTATAAACCACTCCGGCGTGATCCACGAGTTGAGTAGGCGAGGTTGGAGAACCATAGCGTTCCAAGTAACTTGGCGCTGCACAAGGAATGAAAAGAGAGCGTGTCACCCAGTGTTCGACGAGGTGCGGATTATTGTTTGGTCCGTAATAGAGCATGACATCGCTTTGGCCGCACATTATGGCTTTCGGATCATCGTCACCAATGACATCAAAAGTCACTTTTGGATGAAGCTTTTGGAATTCGGCAATCAACGGAACGATTTGAGTTTGAAGAAAGCCTGGCATGGCTCCGAATCTAATGTTGCCGATGGACAGCTGTTGGGAGGCTGTTAAGTCAACGATGGTTTTATCCAGAGATTCCAGCAACGGTAAAATTTCCTTTCTTGCTTGGGCACCGGCAAGAGTAGGTTTTGCGGTTCGGCCAATTCTTTCAATTAGCTCACAACCTACTTCGCTCTCCAGGGCTTTTATCATCCGAGAAAGTTGTCCTCGATCGATTCCATTTTCATCAGCAACGCGACTTACCGAACCTTCCTCAAAAACTTTGAATAAGAGTTCCCACATTCCTAAATGTTTGGATTTCCATTGATTTGTTAGCATGAAACACCTTAGGACAACCAAGATCAGAAATCATTCTAATTCAAAGACTCATTTGCATAGGAGCATAAGAATCAATTGATTGAGTCTTTTTTTTAAGTAAAAGTTCTCATAGCAAAACGAGATCTTTTTTAGCAGGAGAAGAGCTCAACTGCTATGAACGCTATTTTGTTGTCAGATGTAGTGCTTCCAAGAGTTCTCTTGCTTTTTTTACGCCTTCTTCGGTCAAGTATCTCGTATGTGTTCTTCTACATTTTGGAGGAAACACACAGCCGTCTTCTATTAGCTTATCCATAGCATTCCAGTCATAACTTTTCCAAGCCGAGTAAATTTTTTCGTGAGTTACCGGAAGCTCTTCGCACCTGCTAGTGAGGTACAAGAGGACGAGAGTCAGGTTCTCAACGAGAGTTTCTTTAGTCGTTGCGTTCAGATTCATCAGAAGATCTCCTAGTTGCAGAACATGATAAAAATCTTTTTTTTTCTACAGGGGAGGATCTTCCCGCAATTGAGTACAACATGGTTTTCTATGAAAAGACTTTGTTATAAGAAATAGAAAATCATCAATTTGGAATTCAACAAAAGTAACTAATTGTTTCAAAAGTAAATGGTGAGGAGAAAGAAAAGGGAGAAATTGCAATTGCATTTCTAAGAAAAATTGCTTGAGGCTACGGGCAATTTCTTAAGCCCAACTTAAAAATTTTACTCTTCTCTTTTGGTCAAATCAACCGCACTTTCTCCCTTTACGCCCCCTTTGTAACCGTGTAAATTCAAATACGTAGCTCAGTGAGCTATCTCAAAAAACAAAACAAGGAGAAATAAATGACCAATATCTCAAGACGTGGTTTCCTTAAAACATCTGGCGTAGGCGTTGTTGCCACAGTCGGTACATTTACCGCTGCAACCGCTTCTGCTCAGCAGCAAAAATGGGATAAGGAAGCTGACGTTATCGTTGTAGGTTTGGGTGGTGCAGGCGCTGCTACAGCTATCACTGCTGCCGACAACGGTGCTGATGTTATCGTTATCGAAAGACAGCCAGCCGCAACACTTCGCTCCAATACTCGTATGTCCGGCGGTATCTTCCACTGCCCGGATAAATCAGGCAATAAGGCTGCATTGAAAGAATATGCTAAGGCCATGTTCTCCGGCGAAAACATTCCTGGAAAACTCGAAGGCGAACAGCCTCAGGTTTCCGATGGCTTGGCCGAAGCTTGGGCCGAATACACTCCGGGACTTCTTGACTGGATGAAGAAACAGGATCCGAAGTTCCAGGCATTTGCTACTCCGGGCTTCAAGGGCGCAGCTTTCCCGACATTCCCAGGCGCTAAGGACTGCGGCTATCAGGTTTATCGTTCTTCTTATCCTGATCGCATCCCGGCAGGTTTCAATACTCCTTGCTACAACGGTCCTAAGGAAAAAGCCATTTCCGGTGAAGCTTTCTGGCTTTGCTTAGACAACGGTATCAAGACCCGTGCCGACAAGATCAAAGTTGATTACGAAACACGCGGCCGCGACCTCGTTCAGAATGACAAGGGCGAAGTTATCGGCGTTATCGCAGAACAGAACGGCAAGAAAGTTGCTTACAAGGCACGCAAGGGTGTTGTTCTTTGCTCCGGCGGTTATGAATACAGCCTCCCGATGCGTCAAGCTTTCTTGGAAGGCCCGGGCGTTGAAGGCTGGGCATTCTACGGTACAACGTTTAATGAAGGCGACGGTATCGCTATGGGTCAGAAGGCCGGCGCCGGCATCATGAAAGCCGGTAAAGCCGCTTCCCGTATCATTATGCCTGCTCCAGTACGCCACAACGGCATGCGTTTGGGCATGATCACTCCTGCAGTTGGTTCCGGCCACGCTATCGTTGTTAATAACTACGGTAAACGTTACGCTGCTGAACATAAAGTCACTAAGGACCCAAGCCGCTACTTCTTCTATAAAGAAGCCGTTAAGTTTGATATCGACAAACTCGACTATCCAAACAGCCCGTCTTGGTTCATCTTTGACGAAACTCTCCGTAAGAGCAAACCTCTCGTAGGTCTCGGCATCTCCACTCCGGGTTATGGCTTTGTTGATTACGGCGCAGCCGACAACAGCGACGCTGTTAAGAAAGGCTGGATCCTGAAGGCTGACACTATCGAAGAACTCGGCAAGAAGATCAAAGCTATCAAGGAAAACGGCAACAAGATGGATCCTGCAGCTCTTGCAGAAACCGTTAAGAACTACAACGCTGCTTGCGCAGCAGGCGAAGATAAAGAATTCGGACGCCTCAAGAGCACATTGCAGCCTGTTTCCGACGGCCCATTCTATGCTGTTCCTCTCGTAGCCGGCGGCCCGAATACTAAGGGCGGTTTGGCTGCTAACGCCAAGCGTGAAGTTCTCGATTGGAACCTCCAGCCGATTCCTGGCCTCTACGCTGTTGGTGAAATCGCTTCTGCTCTGAAGTTCGTTTATCAGGGCGGCGGAAACTTGACAGAATGCTTAGTATTCGGTCAGGTTGCCGGTAAGGAAGTTGCAAAACAACCTAACCGCGGATAATCACTTTCTCTGAGTAATAGTACAGTCGGCCGTGAACGTAGTTTCCGGCCGATTGTGTAAAGGAGAACTAAATTGAAAACCAAGCTTGTTGTTTTATTTTTTGGCGCTCTTCTTTCATTTAGCGCTATCGCCCAGGACAAGCCGCAGTTCCTAGGAGATCGTCACGTTGCGCGCGGAGTTCAGTGCCAAGTATGCCACGGACCGCAAATTTCGGCCCAGCTCAAAGAAGATGATCAAAGACATGAACCATGTGTTCAATGCCACGGGTTCTATGATCAAGTAGCTAAGAAGACCACCCCGGCGAATCCGGAAGAAATGAATCCGCATAGCCAGCATGACGGTAATCTGCCATGTTCAACATGCCACAAGGGACACAAACCAAGCGTTAATTATTGCGCTGAGTGTCATTACTACAATTTCAAGGTGCCCTAAACAAGCTATTGTTTCTCATTTCAATTGCGCCTGTTCTCGGGCGCTTTTTTGTGGAGAAAATAGTGATCCTATCCGTTCACCAGCTCAAATTTGATAGGGACTTGGATTTCAATCCCTGAATTTGGAATGTTGAAGTTTGTGCCGATCAGCTGCTGGGCTAATTGATTGGAAGCTCGGTCAAGAACTCCTTTTCCGGATGGAACGGAAAGGGTAGCGGAGATAATCCTGCCTTCTTTATCGAATCTGAATTTCGCATGACAAGTTCCTTCAGTTGCGCTTCGAATCGCAGCTTTCGGGTATTTCTTCTTTTTTTCTATCAAGGCAAGTAAAAGGGAAGCAAGTTTGTTTTTTGCCTGTAGTTCAGAGGTGCTTTCCGCTAATGAGGCTGGTTTTATAGATTCGTTTGAAGAAGGCTTAGCCTCAGAAAGTTTACTGTTTTTAACCGGTACTGGTTTTGCCACAGGCTTGACTTCTTTTTTTCGAGGCTCTTTGGGGACTACTTTTTCCTTTACTTCTTTGACCGGCGCTATCGGAGGAGGAAGCTCTGCCGGTTTAACGACAGGAGGTTTCAGTGGAACAACTTCGGGTTCTTTCTGTTCAGGAGGAGTTTCTACTTTTATGTCGGATTCTTCAGCTAGAAGACGTTTAACAGGTTCTACACGTACCGGTGGCGGAGGAGCGGGTTCTTCAAACTGCACAAAGTTCAGATCGATTGTTGGAAGGGCGGTAACCGGAAGTGGTTTCGCTTGAAAAGGAAGAGTAGCCAAGTAAACGGAACATACACAAGCGGTAATAATGAAAAGCCGAGCTATGTTCTTGGCTTTTCTTATGCCGTTTAAATCCAACTGAGTAGAGGTATTCATCTAACTTCTCCAAGGATACCTCGGGTTTCAACCCGAGGAGGAATTGGACAGCTTTTCCAACTGTAGGAATAACCATCCGAGTGTGTAATTAATCTGCAATAGCGATAGGAAATACCTTGTATGGTTTGGCCGGAGGTTTGAAGATTGAAGGATCCTGTTTTACGGACAGCAACCTTTCCCACATACACGCCTTTTTTCTTGCCTTTCGGGATAATCGCTTTGACCATATCTCCGGTTGAAAATCCGTAAACTTTCTTCTGCCTCATGCAGATTCCTCGTGGGAATCCATACTTATCAGTTCTCGTTCTTTGATAGGCTCCACGGCCACAACATTTAATGTTCAGGACATTGAGGTTTCTCCAATTTGTCACTGATGGAACATTGCCCACACAGAGTGCATCTAGCCAATGCGCTTTTGGAATACCGAATTTTTTGCGGTTAAACTTAGTTAAAGCTCCTGAACCAACTTCAAAGGGAAAACCAGTTAATTTCAGTTTGTTAAACAGTTTCCAACGGGTGGCATTAACAGAAGCTGCGTCTTTAAGCGGTTGTTTTAACTGATTCTTGATTTGCCGCAGAACTTCCGGCTTGTCTTTCAGAAACTCCTCAACGCTCCTTGAGCCTTTCTTCTGATTGCATTGAACACAAGCCAAAACGAGATTGCTGGCTCGGTTAGAGCCGCCTTTGGATTTTGGTATTACATGATCGATATTAAGTGGGACATTGTCTGCTCCACAGTAGATGCACTTGCGGCCGAATTTTTCAAGCAGATACTCCCGGAGTTCGTAACCAACCAGCTCTCCTTGTTGATACTCAATCCCTTCAATTTTCGAGTTCTGGATAAGCTGCGTATCGAACTTTACAAGCTCTTGGCTGATTCTTTCAACGGGGGCTATCTTGCGCAATCGAGAAACCCAAGAAAGAATGCTGTCTGCTCGATGCTGCAGGGAAGGAGCAAGCCACCCCTCTGCTCTCCTGCGGTTCAGGAACCGGGGTGAGCGGTAACGGAGATTACGGCTTC